>CBIHPZ010000082.1:0-10097 GCA_966211865.1 uncultured Aquabacterium sp. | reverse complement strand
GCGCACGGAGGCACTGATGGACGTTTGGAAGACGTTTTTGGTTCCTTTTGGCGTCTACCAAAAGGAACTCGTCTGCCGGGACGAGACCCGGCCGGGTGGCAGTGAGCCGCATTGCCAACAGCGTCTGGGCGCGTCACAGCCGCGTGCCAGTGATCCGCGGTCGGCCACACCACTCACACCTCCCGGGCCGAAATCGCGTACTTGAACGCGTCCGGCGCCAATTCATCGAATCGCCCACTCGCGTTCTCCCCATTCGGGTACATCAGGAACGGCAAGCTGCCTTTCGAAGCACTGCCCGGCAGCCGCACGTCGTGCCCCGTGTTGTAGGCCAGCCAGTTGCCTTCCCAGCCGCCGAACAGGCCCTTGGCCACCGGCGCCGCCACCGGGTGCGACACGTCCTTGATCCACTCCGGGGTTTCCTGCCGCATGACCTTGAGCACATCGGCCGGGTCCATCGCCACCCAGCCATGCTTCTTCAGGAACACCTCGGCCCGGCAGTGCTGCGCGCCCTTCAAGTTGGCGGAATTGGCGCCCAGCTCGCGATAACCAAAGGCCGAGGGCGCCAGGCGCACGCCGTACACGTCGCGCGCCGGAATGCCCACCGAGCGGCACAGGCCGACGAAGACCGCGTTCAGGTCGGCGCACTTGCCGCCCAGGTTGCCGGTTTCCAGCATGGTCTTGATGTCGCCGGTGCCGCAGCCGCGCACCTTGGGCTCGCGGTGCGCGTTGGTCACCACCCAGCGGTAGATGGCGCGGGTCTTCTCCAGGTCGTCGGTGGCGTTGCCGATGGCCTTCAGCGCGGTGGCGTGCACGATGCCGTCCAGCGGCATCAGCTCCGTGGGCGCCAGCGCGCGGCGCAGCACGGCGGGGTCTTCCTTGATCGCTTCCGGCTTCCAGTCCTCGGCGCGGTCGCGGGTCTGCACGCGGCTGACGTGGGTGATGCTGGGCGCCGTCACCGTGGGCGCGAACTCGGCATACAGCATGCGCACGCCGCGCTCGGGGTCGGCCACCAGCGCGGCCTGCGAGGCATTGCCCGACCAGGCCTGGTCCAGCGTGCGCTGGTAGTCGGTGGTGACCGAAGGCACCGGGATCCACACCTTGCTGGTGCCCTGGTGGTCGGCCACGGCGACGGTGGTGGTCACCTCGAAGGTGCGCCAGCCCTGCACGCGCGGCTCGAAGCGGCGCTGCGGCTGCTCCTGCGCCAGCGTGGACAGCGGGAACGCGGAAGCCAGCGCGGCGCCCTGCAGCAGGCGGCGGCGGGTGGTGTGGAGGGTGTTGTTCATGGCTTGCTCAGAAAAAAGTCCGGGCGCGATTGTCGGTTCACGGCCCAAGGTGTCCTGCCGCGCCTTGCTCAGGCCTTCAGCAGCGGCTCGAGCCAGCGCCGCGCCTCGGCGCCGGTCCAGTCGACCTCGCCGGTGACGGTGAAGGCCGGCCGGCCGTCGCGGCCGATGGCGACGGTGGTCGGGAAGATGCGCACGCCCCAGGCGCGCGCCGCGGCACCGTCGGCGTCGCGCACGATGTTCAGCGTGATCGGCCACTGCGCCAGGTAACGCCGGATCGACGCGTCCGTCTCGCGGAAGTTGACGGCGACGACGGCCAGGCGGTCCTTGTCGTGCCGCTCGGCCAGCAGCTCCAGCGAGGGCATCTCGGCGCGGCAGGGCTCGCACCAGCTGGCCCAGAAGTTCAGCAGCACCACCTGCCCACGCGCATGGGCCAGGCGCCAGGGCGGCCCGTCGAAGCCGGGCAGCTCCAGCGCAGGCACGGCGCGGCCCGCCGGCCAGGGCTGCGGCTGGGGGCCGGGCTCCTGGGCCTGCAGCGGCCGTGCGCTCAAGGCCAGCGCGGTGGTGAAGAGTTGGCGGCGGTTCAAGACAAGGATTCCTTCAGGATCTTCAGCTGACGTTCAAAAGACGCGGCCCCGGCGCCGTCCTCTTCCAGGCAGCGCAGGTCCAGCAGCAGCCGGTCGTCGGCAATGCGGCCGATCACCGGCAGCGGCAGCGCGCGCAGCGCCCGCGCCAGTTCGTCCAGCGCGCGGCCGGCGCCCTTCTTCTGCACGGGCGCAATGGCCAGCCCGGCCGAAGGCAGGCGCTCCACCGGCAGCGAGCCGGAGCCGATCTGCCCCATCAGCTCGGCCAGTTCCACGCCAAAGCGCGGCGCCACGGCGGCGGCCACCGCCGGCTGCAGCGCCGCGGCCAGCGCGCGGATCTGCGCCACGGGCCGCGTCAGCAGCCGCAGCGTGGGCAGGTCCTGCACCAGGCGCTCGGGGCGCAGGTACAGGCGCAGCGTGGCCTCCAGCGCCGCCAGCGGCAGCTTGCTCACGCGCAGCGCACGCTTCAGCGGCCACTTGCGGATGCGGCCCACCGCCGCGCGGCTGCCGACGATCAGGCCGGCTTGCGGGCCGCCCAGCAGCTTGTCGCCGCTGAAGGTGACGACGTCGCATCCCGCCGCGAGCTTGTGCTGCGGCAGCGGCTCGGGCGGCAGGCCGTGCGCGGCCAGGTCGATCAGCGAACCGCTGCCGAGGTCGGTGGCCAGCGGCAGGCCGCGGGCCCGGGCGATGGGCGCGATGTCCGCCTCGTCCACCGCCGACGTGAAGCCCTGCACCGTGTAGTTGCTGGTGTGCACCTTCATCAGCAGCGCGGTGCGCTCGGTGATGGCGCGCTCGTAGTCGGCGGGGTGCGTGCGGTTCGTCGTGCCCACCTCCACCAGCTTGGCCCCGGCCGCGGCCATCACGTCGGGCATGCGGAAGGCGCCACCGATCTCCACCAGTTCCCCGCGCGAGACGATCACCTCGCGCCCCGGCGCCAGCGCGGCAATCGTCAGCAGCACCGCGGCGGCGTTGTTGTTGACCACCGTCGCCGCCTCGGCACCGGTCAGCGTGCACAGCAGCTCTTCGACGATGGCGTCGCGGTCGCCACGGCCGCCCCGGCCCAGGTCGTATTCCAGGTTGTTCGGCCCGGCCATGGTGGCCAGCACGTGCTGCAGCGCGCTGTCGGCCAGCAGCGCGCGGCCCAGGTTGGTGTGGATGACGGTGCCGGTGAGGTTGAGCACGCGCTTCAGCCGCGGCGCGAGGCGTCCGGCCACCGCGGCCGCCAGCGCCTGCGACAGCGCGTCGGAAGCCAGCTCGGCCACCGGCAACGCGCCCGCCAGCGCGCGCGTGCGCAGCCGGTCCAGCAGCGCGCGCGCCTCGCCGGCCACCAGCGTGTGGCCGTGCTCGGCCAGCAGCACCTGCACCGCGGGCAGGCGAAGCAGGCGGTCCACCGCGGGCAGGTCCTGCGCGCGGGCGGCGGCATCGGTGGGGTTCGGAGGGCTGGCCGGGGGGCTGGCCTGCGAACCGTGCACCACGGATTCGTCGGGCCGCGCCATCTACGCGCCTCCGGGGTCCGCTGGATCCGGCGGCGGCTCCGGCTCGCCGAACAGCAGCAGCAGGTTCACGCCATGGCGCTGCAGGCCCGCCTCGGACAGCAGCAGGTCCAGGGTCAGGCTGGCCAGGTCGTCGGCCACGGGGTCGACGAAGGGGTCGCGCTCGGCATGCAGGATCTTCAGGTAGTGGCCGCAGTCGTCGCAGGTCTCGGCCTGCAGCGCGGCCTGCGCGGCGCGGCTGGGGCCTTCGGCATCGTCCGCAGTGGCCGCGTCCAATGACTGATAGGCGATGTGCTTGCCGCTGCCGCAATGCGCGCAGCGGATGCGCATCAGGTGCCACTGCATGCTGCACAGCGAACAGTGCAGGTAGCGCTGGCCCTGCAGGTCGCCGGCGATGCGGACGATGCTGGCCACCGGCCGGCTGCCGCAGCAGGGGCACAGGCCCGGGTCGTCGGTGCGGCCGAAGGGCTGGCCGGCGCCGCCGGCGCCTTCGTCGGTCCAGCGGCGCTGCACCTCCAGCACCAGGTGGGTCCACACCACCTGCAGCGCCGCCGCCACGATGGGCGCGCCCGCCAGGTCCAGCGGCCCGCCGCCGGGAAGCAGGCCGTGCAGCAGCGCGTCGGCATGGCGGTCGAGCACGGCGGCGTCGGCCGCCGCCAGGTGCGCCAGGGCCGGCTGCGCGCCGGCGGGCGCCGTGGCGCGCAGGTCGGCCACCAGCGCCTGCAGCACGCCACGCCAGGCGGCATCCAGCGGCCAATCCACCGCGGACAGCGGCGGCCGGCCTTCGCGTGCGGCACGGTCCAGCGCGGCGGCATCGGGCAGCGGCAAGGCGGGCATCTGGGCCAGACGCGCCTGCTGCGCCTGCGCGATGTCCGCCGCGAAGTCCAGGAAATCACCCATCGCATGGCCGCGCGCCAGCTGGCGCAGGCGCATGGCCCGCTCGGCGAACACGGAGGCCCGCCGCGGCCACTGGAAGAACGGCGTTTCGCCGCCGCCGCGCGCGGCGATCTCTTCCGGGGACATCACGCGCACGGTGGCGCTGGGGGTGGCGACGCTCATCGACGGCCGCGCCGCAGCGGAAATGGGGCTGAGAGCCCCGCGGGGGCCGCGAACGAAGCGAGCTGGAGGCAGCACATCAGCGGATTGTCCTGCTCAGCGCGACGCCTGCGACGCCGCGGGTTTCACCGCCTGGTCCGCCGGGTTGCCCGCCGTGCTGGTGCCCTGCCCGGGGAAGGTGCCCGGCGGGGCCGACGCGGCGGGCGCCAGCACCTCGGACGCCGGCGGTGCCGCGGGCGTGGCAGCCGTGCTGCCACCACCGGCGGGCGCCGTGGGCATGGAACCCGGCGCCGGCGCGGCGGGGGGCTGCTCGCGCCCGCAGCCGGACAGCGCGGCGGCCACGGCCAGGGCCGCCACGCCGCTCGGGATGAGTGGTCTCGTCATCGGCAATCGATCACCTCGTGCGGTTGATTTCGCCATGCCACAGCGGGTGGTTGAGCCGCGCCCAGGCATCGGTCACCGTGCCGCGCGTCATCGCGCGCATCGTGCCCTTGACCCAGATCGCCGCGTAGACGTGCACGATCACCGCCATCACCAGCCCGAACGCGGCCACCGCGTGCAGCAGCGCCGCGATGCGGATGGCGATGATGGGGAAGGCCGGCGCGAACCACGGCCGCCAGAACATGAAGCCGGTGACGAGCAGCACCAGCAGGCACAGCGACATCACCCAGAACACCAGCTTCTGGCCGTAGTTGTACTTGCCCACCGCCGGCAGGCCGGCCTTGTCGCCGCGGATCATGCGGCCCATCTGCGCGCGCCAGGCACGGTCTTCGTCGGTGATGCGGTTCTCACGCTGGAAGCGCAAGAACAGGCCGGCGAAGAGCAGCACCATCAAGAGGCCCATGAAGGGGTGCAGGATGCGCGTCCACGCGCCGCCGCCGAACAGGTGGCTGAAGAAGAACAGGCTGGGGTGGAACAGCGCCAGGCCGGACAGCGCGGCCAGCACGAACATCAGGGCCACGGCCCAGTGGTTCATGCGCTCGCCGTCGCGGTAGCGTTGGATCAGGCGTGCCATGGTCGGGCCCTCCTACACCTTCTCGTCGACCGGGCGGTCAACGGCGTCGTCGTCCTTGGCCTCCACCGGCCCCACCTTCATGTAGTGGAAGAAGCCGGCCACCACCGCGCCCAGCATGCCCATCACCGCCAGCGGCTTGGCCACGCCCTTCCACAAGGACACCAGCGGGCTGATGCTCGGGTCCTTGGGCAGGCCTTCCAGCTGCGGCTGGTCGGCGTGCTTCAGCACGTACATCACGTGGGTGCCGCCCACGCCCGCGGGGTTGTAGAGGCCGGCGTTCTGGAAGCCGCGCTCCTTCAGCTCGGCCGCTCTCTTTTCGCCATAGGCCACCATGTCGTCCTTGGTGCCGAAGCCGATGGCGCCGGTGGGGCAGGTCTTCACGCAGGCCGGCTCCAGGCCCACGCCCACGCGGTCGCTGCACAGCGTGCACTTGTAGGCCTTGTTGTCCTGCTTGCTGATGCGCGGCACGTCGAACGGGCAGCCGGCCACGCAGTAGCCGCAGCCGATGCAGTTCTCGCTGATGAAGTCGACGATGCCGTTGGCGTACTTCACGATGGCGCCCGGCGCCGGGCAGGCCTTGAGGCAGCCGGGGTCCTCGCAGTGCATGCAGCCGTCCTTGCGGATCAGCCATTCCAGGTTGCCCTGGGTGGGCTCGACCTCGAAGAACTTCATCACCGTCCACGAGTTCGGCGTCAGGTCCACCGGGTTGTCGTAGACGCCGATGTTCTGGCCCACGTCGTCGCGCAGGTCGTTCCAGTTCATGCACGCGACCTGGCAGGCCTTGCAGCCGATGCACTTGCTCTCGTCGATCAGCTTCGCCACCTGCGGCACGGCATGCCGCACCTGGGGCGGTGGCGTGGTGGTGGCGGAACGGGCCACCACGTCCTGGCTTTGCAGACTGGCCATGGTTTGCTCCTCAGCCTCCGTGGAGCCGCCTCAAGGAGGCTGAAGCCCCCTCGGGGGGCAGCGAATGAAATGAGCGTGGGGGTCTCATGTCATGCCTTTTCGATGTTGACGAGGAACGCCTTGAATTCCGGCGTCTGCGAATTGGCGTCGCCCACATAAGGCGTTAGCGAGTTCGCCAGGTAGCCGTTCTGCGTCACCCCCTTGAAGCCCCAGTGGATCGGGATGCCGACGTGGTGCACCTTCTTGCCATCGACATCCAGCGCCTTGATGCGCTTGGTGACGACGCAGGCGGCCACCACCTCGCCGCGGTTGGACTTCACCCGCACCCGGTCGCCCTGCTTGATGCCCTTCTCCTTGGCCAGCTCCTCGCCGATCTCGACGAAGGGCGCCGGCTGCACGATGGCATTGCTGCGCGCGTGCTTGGTCCAGAAGTGCTGGTGCTCGGTGAGCCGGTAGGTGGTCGCCGCGTACGGGAACTCCTCCTTCTTGCCGAAGGCCTCCAGGTCGCCCTTGAACACCCGCGCGGCCGGGTTGCTGACGGCCTTGGCATTGCTGGGGCACATCAGGTTCACGCCCAGCGGCGTCTCGAAGGGCTCGTAGTGCTCGGGGAACGGACCTTCGGCCATGCCGATGGCGTGCAGCCGCGCCACGCCCTCGGGGTTCATGATGAAGGCGCCCACGCCCTGGTCCGGCGCGGCATCGGGCCGCATGTCCGGCACGTCGGCGCCGCCGGCCCACGATGTGCCGCTCCAGGCCAGGTACTTGCGGTTCGGGTCCCAGGGCTTGCCGTCTTTGTCGGCGCTGGCGCGGTTGTAGAGGATGCGCCGGTTGGCCGGCCACGAGAAGCCCCAGTTCGGGAACACGCCCAGCCCGGTGGGGTCGCTGTTGTCGCGCCGCGCCGTCATGTTGCCCGCCTGGGTCCAGCAGCCGGCATAGATCCAGTTGCCGCACGCGGTCGACCCATCGGCCTGCAGCAGCGCGAAGTTGGGCATCTGCTCGCCCGCCTTCACCGCCACCGGCCGCGGCGCGTTGGGGTTGGCCGGGTCGGGCGGGCCCAGCACGTCGGCCAAGGCCTTGCCATTGATCTCGCGCAGCAGCTCCTGCGGCGATGGCACGTTGGGGTTCAGATAACCCCAGGACAGCGCGGCCACCGGCTCCGGCATGGTGCCGCCGTCCTTGGCGTACATCTCGCGCAGCTTCATGAAGAGCCGCGCCATGATTTCCGAATCGACCTTGGCCTCGCCCGGCGGGTCCAGCGCCTTTTCCTTCCAGCTGATCACGCGGCTGGAATTGGTGAAGCTGCCGGTTTCCTCGGCGAAGCAGCTGGTGGGGAAGCGGAACACCTCGGTCTGGATCTTGGACGGATCGACGTCGTTCAGCGGCCCGTAGTTCTTCCAGAACTCGCTGGTCTCGGTCTGCAGCGGGTCCATCACCACCAGGTACTTCAGCTTCGAGAACGCGGCCGAGAGCTTCTTCTTGTTCGGCACCGCCGCCAGCGGGTTGAAGCCCTGGCACAGGAAGCCGTTCATCTTGCCCTGGTGCATCAGCTCGAACATGTGCAGCACGTCGTAGCCGGCGTCGCGCTTCGGGATCCAGTCGTAGGCAAAGTCGTTCTCCACCGTCGCGGCGGCGCCGTAGTACGACTTCATCAGGCTCGTGTGCCACTTCGGGAAGTTCTGCGTGAAGGCCATCTGGCCCGGCCGCAGCGGCTTGCCGGTGCGGGCCGCGAGATAGGTCGCGCGGTCCTTGTCGGCATCAGTGGGCGCGCCCAGGTAGCCGGACAGCACCTCCGAATAGGCATTCATGTCGGTGATGCCCTGCACGTTGGCATGCCCGCGCAAGGCGTTCACGCCACCGCCCGGCCGGCCCATGTTGCCCAGCAGCAGCTGGATCATGGCCATGGTGCGGATGTTCTGGCTGCCCACCGAATGCTGCGTCCAGCCCAGCGCGTACATGATGGTGCTGGTCTTGTTGGGCGCGGACATCTCGCCCAGCATCTCGCACACCTTCAGGAAGCGGTCCTTGGGCGTGCCGGTGATGCGGCTGACCATCTCCGGCGTGTAGCGCGCGTAGTGGGCCTTCAGTTGCTGGTACACGCACAGGGGATCGGCCAAGGCCTCGTCCACCTTGACGAAGCCGTCCTCGCCCATCTGGTAGCCCCAGCTGGCCTTGTTGTACGAGCGCTTCGCCTCGTCATAACCCGTGAAGTACCCGTTCTCGAACTTGAAGTCGGGCTTCAGCAGGAAGGTGGCGTCGGTGTTCTGCTTGACGTAGTCGGTGTGGATCTTGTTGTTGGACAAGAGGTAGTTGATGACGCCGCCCAGGAAGGCGATGTCCGTCCCCACGCGAATGGGCGCGTAGTAGTCCGCCACCGCGGCGCTGCGCGTGAAGCGGGGGTCGACGACGATGAGCTTGGCCTTGCGCTGCTGCATCGCCTCGGTCACCCACTTGAACCCGCAGGGGTGGGCTTCGGCGGCATTGCCGCCCATGATCAACACCAAGTCCGTGTTCTTGATGTCGGTCCAAGAATTCGTCATCGCTCCGCGACCGAAAGTCGGGCCCAGACTGGACACCGTCGGCGCGTGTCAGATGCGTGCTTGCGTGTCGATCGCGACCATCCCCAGGCCGCGCGCCACCTTCACTGACAGATAACCGGATTCATTGGACGCGGCCGAGGACATCAGGAAACCGGTGGTGTTCCAGCGGTTCACCGTGACGCCCGCGGCGTTGGTCTTGATGAAGTTCGCGTCGCGGTCGGCCTTCATGTGCTTGGCCACGCGCGTCAGCGCCTCGTCCCAGCCGATGCGCTTCCACTCGGCCGTGCCGGCTTCGCGCACCTGCGGGTAATGCACGCGGTCGGGCGACTGGATCATGTCGATCACGCCGGCGCCCTTGGGGCACAGCGTGCCGCGGTTCACCGGGTGGTCGGGGTCGCCTTCCACGTGCACGATGGTCGTCTTGACGTTCTTCGCCTTGTCGCCCAGCGTGTACAGGATGAGCCCGCAGCTGACGGAGCAGTACGGGCAGGTGCTTCGGGTCTCGGTGGTTCGGGCCAGCTTGAAGTTGCGCGTTTCGGCAAGGGCCGCCGTGGGCGAGAAGCCCAGCGCGACGAGGCTGGACCCCACCAGCCCCGCTCCACTGACCCGGAGGAACTGTCTCCGGTTCATGTCCATGTCGTTCGTCTCCTCGGGCCGCGAAGCCCACGTGCCGACCGCCTGCGCACGGCAGGGCTGGGCCCATTGGATGCCTGGGCGCCCGCGCTGCTTATCCGGGCTGGCCCTAGGGTCACCGGGGGGCCCGCCGGCAGCGACAGGCTGTCGCTGCCGCGCGCTGCCTCTCAGCCAGCGGCTTCGGCGCCGCGTGGCGCGACAAACTGTCGCGCCGGCCCTAGGGAAGGTCTCGATGGGGACCCGGGCCACGGCGCACCGGCGCACGCGTGGTACACCCCCGCCATGCCAACGCCTGAACGCCCCGAGCCGCCCCACCGGCTGGGCCACCCGCAGCCGCCCAAGAAGCCGCAGGCACCGCTGCCGCCCCTGCCGCCCATCGGCCGCTGGCAGCCCACCACGCCGCGCCAGCGCCGCCGCATCGTGCTGGTGGCGATCCTGACCGTGCTGGTGCTGTGGTCGCTGCTGCTGTTCCGCCCCGGCGCCAAGGTGCGCCAGTTCCCGCCCGACCCGCCGCTGCCCGCCTGCCAGCCGGGGCAGACCAGCGGCTGCGTGGGCGGCACGGCCAGCGTGCAGTTGCTGCCGGCGGCCTCGCA
>CBIHPZ010000081.1:0-10108 GCA_966211865.1 uncultured Aquabacterium sp. | reverse complement strand
GTCGGCCGCATCGGTACCGCTTCAACCAGCGGCAACGGCCGCCAGGCGCTGCTCTTCGGCCTGCCGGGCAATCCCGTGGCGGTGATGGTCAGCTTCTACGCCTTCGTGCGCGACGCGCTGCTGGCCATGTCCGGCGCCACGCCGGAGCCGCTGCCCACCGTGCATGCCGCCACCACCGCCGCGCTGCGCAAGAAGCCCGGCCGCACCGAGTACCAGCGCGGCACCCTGCAGCGCGCAGCCGATGGCCGCTGGCAGGTGACGCCCACCGGCGCGCAGGGCTCCGGCATCTTGCACAGCATGAGCCAGGCCCACGGCCTCATCGTGTTGCCGCACGCCCAGGGCCACGTCAGCGCTGGCGAGGTGGTTGAGGTGGTCCCGTTCGACGGCCTGGTCTGAGCCGCCGACGACGGGTGTCAGTGCGCCGCCGCAGCTGAGGGCGCGGCTTCCGCCGCCTCCGGCGTGGTGTTCTCGCCCGGCACCGCCTTGCGTGCGAACAGCGTGTAGACCGTCGGCACCACGAAGATGGTGAGCAGCGTGCCCACCGTCATGCCGCCGACGATCACCCAGCCGATCTGCTGCCGGCTCTCCGCACCGGCGCCACGGGCCAGCGCCAGCGGCAGCGCCCCCAGCACCATCGCGCCGGTGGTCATCATGATCGGGCGCAGGCGCAGGCTGGCGGCCTCGATCGTCGCGTCCAGTACCGAGCGGCCTTGCTGGCGCAGCTGGTTGCTGAACTCGACGATCAGGATGCCGTGCTTGGTGATCAGCCCCACCAGCGTGATCAGCCCGATCTGCGAATAGACGTTGAGCGTGCCGCCGGTGAGCTGGATCGCGCCCAGTGCGCCCACCATCGACAGCGGCACCGACAGCATGATCACGAACGGGTCGATGAAGCTTTCGAACTGCGCCGACAGCACCAGGAAGATGAACACCAGCGCCAGCACGAAGACCAGCGCCAGCGCGCCGCTGGAAGCGCGGAACTCGCGCGAGACGCCGTTCAGTTCCGTGGCGTAGCCCGGCTTCAGCACCTGGCGCGCGGTGTCGTCCATGAACTGCAGCGCGTCGCCCAGCGCATAGTTGGGCGCCAGGTTGGCGGTGATGGAGACCGAGCGGCGCTGGTTGAAATGGTTCAGCTCGCGCGGGCTCACCGACTCGCGCACCTTGACCAGCGAAGACAGCGGCACCATCACGTCGCCACGGCCGCGCACGAAGAGCTTCTCGATGTCCTCGGGCGTGGTGCGGCCGGCGGTCTGCGTCTGCACCATCACGTCGTACTGGTCGGCGCCGCGCTTATAACGTGTTACTGCCCTGCCACCCAGCATGGTCTCCACCGTGCGCGCCACCTGGTCCACGCTGACGCCGGCATCCGCCGCGCGCTCGCGGTCCACCTCCATGAACAGCTCCGGCTTGTTCAGCCGCAGGTCGCTGTCGGGCGCGACGAAGCCCGGGTTCTTCGCCATCTCGGCCATGATCTGGTTCGCCACCGCGGCCAGGTTCTGGTAGCTGTCGCTGGTGACGATGACGAAGTTGATCGGCCGGTCGCGGAAGCCCTGGCCCAGGCTGGGTGGGGTGGAAGCGAAGGCATTCACGCCCGGCAGCCCGGCGAACTGCTGCTGCAGCTCGCGCGCCAGCTGCAGCGTGCTCTTCTCGCGTTCGGCCCAGTCCTTGGCGCCCATGAAGGACGTGGCCTGCGCCACCGTCGGGTTGCCGGATGACACGAACACGCGGTCCAGCTCGGGGTACTTGGCCGCGATGCGCTCCAGCTCGCGCCCGTAGCGCGCGGTGTATTCCAGCGTCGCGCCATCGGGAGCGTTGATCGAGCCCAGCACCACGCCGCGGTCTTCCATCGGCGCCAGCTCGCTGCGCAGGCCCTTGAACAGCACCCAGCTGCCGACACCGCAGGCCAGCATCACCACCAGCACGATCCAGCGCTGGCCCAGCACGAACCGAAGTGCCGACGCGTAGCCGCCCGTGACCCACACCAGGAATCGCTCCATGCCGCGATCGAAGGCATTGGGCTTCGGGTTGTGCTTCAACAGCAGGCTGCACATCATCGGCGTCAGCGTGAGCGCGACGAAGCCCGACACGATCACCGCCCCCGCCAGCGCCAGCGCAAACTCGACGAAGAGCCGCCCCGTGCGCCCCGGCGTGAAGGCCAGCGGCGCGAACACCGCGGCCAAGGTCATCGTCATCGCCAGCACCGCGAAGCCGATCTCGCGCACGCCCTTCAGCGCAGCCTGGAACGGCGTCATCACATGCCCGCCACCCTCCTCGATGTGGCGGAAGATGTTTTCCAGCACCACGATCGAGTCGTCCACCACCAGGCCGATCGCCAGCACCAGCGACAGCAAGGTCAGCGTGTTGATGGTGAAGCCCGCGGCCGCCATCAGCGCGAACGTGCCGATCAGGCTGACCGGAATGGTGACCAGCGGGATCACAGACGCCCGCAAGGTGCGCAGGAAGACGAACACCACCAGCGCCACCAGGCCCACCGCTTCGCCGATGGTCGTGTAGACCGACTTCACCGAGCGGTCGATGAAGACCGAGTTGTCGTTGGCGATCTGCACCTTCAGGCCCGGCGGCAGGTCCTGCTGCACCTTGGGCAGCATCTCGCGCACGCCGGCGGAGATGTCCAGCGGGTTGGCCGTGGCATTGCGGATCACGCCCGCCGAGATCGCCGGCGTGCCGTTCAGGCGCACGCTCTGACGCTCGCTGGCAGCGGCCTGCTCGATGCGGGCCACGTCCTTCAGGCGCACGGTGAAGCCGTTCACCACCTTCAGCGCGACTTCAGCGAACTGGCGCTCGGTGTTGAGGTCGGTGCGCGCGGTGACGTTGAACTCACGCTGCTGGCTCTCGATGCGCCCGGCCGGCACCTCCAGGTTCTGGCGCCGCAGCGCGTCTTCCACGTCCTGCGTGGTCAGGCGGTAGGCGGCCAGCTTGTCGGGGTCCAGCCAGATGCGCATCGCGTACTTGCGCTCGCCGAAGATCGGCACGTCGGCCACGCCGGGAATCGTCTGCAGCCGCGGCTTGACGATGCGGTTCACCACGTCGGTGATCTCCAGCGGCGACATGGTCTCGCTGGTGAACGCGATCCACACCACCGGGAAGGCATCGGCCTCGACCTTCGCGACGATGGATTCGTCGGTGGCGTCAGGCAGGCGCCCGCGCACCCGCGACACGCGGTCGCGCACGTCGGCCGCGGCCGAATCGGGGTCCTTGCTGAGCTTGAAGCGCGCGGTGATGAAGCTCTGCTCCGCGCGCGAGATCGAGGTCATGATGTCGACCCCGTCGATGCCGGCGATGGAGTCCTCCAGCGGCTTCGTCACCTGCGACTCGATCACCTCGGACGAGGCGCCGATCAGCCGCGTGCTGACGGTGACCACCGGCTCGTCGATGCGCGGGTACTCGCGCACGCTCAGCTTGGTGTACGACACCGCGCCGACGAGGATCAGCAGCAGCGACATCACCGTCGCGAACACCGGCCGGCGGACCGAAATCTCGGAAAGCTTCATCGCGGGGTCTCCTCGCGGGGGACGGCGCCTTCTGGCGCCGTGTGAAGGCGTGGGTCTGTGCCCGGGTGTGCGTCGGTCAGTGCGTGCTGGTGGCCGCCACGCGCTGCGTGGCCAGCGCAGAGCGTTCACCCGCAGGCGCGGTGCTGGCGGCGCGAGCCGGCGTGCCACCGCCTGCCGGCACGCTGGCACCGGAAGGACGCGTCCCCGCACGTTCGCCTGCCGGCTTGTCGCCCGCCTTGTCGCCAAGCTGCACGATGCGCACCGGCTGCGGCTCGCCGCGCATCAGCCGCGCCTGGCCCGCGACGGCAACCAGGTCGCCCGGCTTCAACCCGTCCAGCACCTCGACGCGCCCGGCCCGGCGCGCGCCGATGCGCGCCACCATGCGGTGACCCAGCTTGCTGCCGTTGGCCCCATCGACCACCTTCACCAGGAACTGCTGCTCACCCATCGGCACCAGCGCTTCCTCGGGCACCGTCACCGCCTGCTCTCGCGTGCTGAAGACGATGCGTGTGCGGGCAAAGAGGCCCGAGCGCAATTCGCCGCCGGGATTCGCGACCCGCGCCCGCACCAGCACCGAGCGGCCGCTGGCGTCCAGCTGCGAATCCACCGCTTCCACGCGGGCGGTGTGCGGCCGACCGGGCAATGCGTCCAGGGTCACCGCCACCGCCTGGCCCGGCTTCAGCTGGGCCAGGTAGCGCTCGGGCAGGCGGAAGTCCACCCACACGGTCGACACGTCTTCCACCTGCACCAGGTCGGCGCCGTCCTTCACGTAGTCGCCCACGTTCACGCTGCGGATGCCGGCAAAGCCATCGAAGGGCGCCAGCACCTTCATGCGCTGCAGCTGCGCCTGGGCCAGCGCCACCTGCGCCTCGGCCACCTCCAGGTTGGCCTGCGCCTGGTCGACCACGCTCTGGCTGACGAAGTTCTGCGCCACCAGCTCGCGGTTGCGCTGCAGGTTCGTGCGCGCGATGCTGGCCTGCGCCTGGGCCTGCTGCAGCTGGGCCTGCTGCAGCGAATCATCGAGCTGCACCAGCACCTGGCCGCGGCGCACGCGCTGGCCATCGGCAAAACCCAGCTTGGAGATGCGCCCGCTGACCTCGGGCCGCAGCATCACGCCCTGGTTGGAGCGCAGCGAACCGACGGCCTGTGCGTCTTCCTCGATGCGCGTGATTTCCGCGCGGCCCACCTCCACTGCCACCGGCCCTTGCGGCCCGGCGGGGCCGGTGCCGCGTGACGCGCTTGCAGAAGGCGCTGCGGCGGCCGTGGAAGGCGCCGGGCGGTTCTGCAGCCACCAGGCAGCGAACGCGGCGCCCGCGAGGGCGAGCACGGCAACAGTCGTGTGAACCTTCTTCATCAGCTCAGCCCAGGGCGCGGAGGGGGTTGCACACTGTAACGTCGGCGCAAAGGCCCTCAGCGCTTCACCGAGGCGCAGCCGCGGTTCGCCAGCTCGTCCGCCCGCTCGTTGCCGGGGTCGCCGGTGTGCCCGCGCACCCAGTGCCAGCTCACCTGGTGCTGGCTCACCAGCGCGTCCAGCCGCTGCCACAGCTCCTGGTTCTTCACGGGCTTGCCGTCGGCCGTGCGCCAGCCGCGGCTCTTCCAGCCTTTGATCCAGGTGGTGATGCCGTTCTTCACGTACTCGCTGTCGGTGTAGACGGCCACCGGGGTCGAGCGCTTCAGCGCCGCCAGCGCCTCGATCACCGCCGTCAGCTCCATGCGGTTGTTCGTCGTCAGCGGCTCGCCGCCGAACATTTCCTTCTCGTGCTCGCCCCAGCGCAGCCAGGCGCCCCAGCCACCCGGGCCCGGGTTGCCCTTGCACGCACCATCGGTGTAGATCACCACCGCCTCAGTCATTCACTCTCCTCACAGGTGTTCTTCAACTTCCAACGTGTTGTCAGGCTCAAAGGTGTTCTTCGAGTTGCCGCACCCGCGGCTGGGCCACGGCCGCCGGCGCGGTGGCTTTGGCCGGCTTCTGGCTGCGCGCCAGGCCGACCAGCCGCATGCCACGCACGCGCTTCACCGCCACCAGGCAGTACGACGCGCCCAGCACCGGCCACCAGCGCTCGCCCATGCGGTCGAACCAGCCGCCGCGGTCGATCCAGCGCTGCGACCGGAACGGCGGCCGCCAGCAGCCGAAGCGGCCACGCTCCACCTCGAAGCCGAGCAGCCGCAGCCAGTCGCGCAGCCGCCAGTAGCCGATCAGGTCGCCGGCCCGCGGCAGGAACAGGCCGCTGCCGAAGCCCATGCCGCGCCGAAGGCGACCCGCCCGCTGGCGCAGGCCCCACAGGCTGGCCGGGTTGAAGCCGGTGATGACCACGCGGCCCTCCGGCACCAGCACCCGCTCGACTTCGCGCAAGGTGTCGTGCGCGTCGCGCGCCAATTCCAACGCATGCGGCATGACCACGAGGTCCAGGCTCTGGTTCGGAAACGGCAGCGCGTCGAATTCGCAATGCAGTGCCAGGCCCGAATGCGGCGCCAGCGTCGACATCGAGTCATCCACCGGCGGCAGCTCGAAGGCCTCCGGCTGGTACATCGCGTCGCTGGCCACCCAGCGGTGCGGCATGCGGTTGGCGCGCAGTGCGTCCAGTTCCGGCAGTCCCAGCTGCAGCGCATGGAAGCCGAACACGTCGCTGACCTCGCGGTCCAGCTGCGGCTGTTCCCAGGACAGCAGGTAGCGTCCCGGCGGGCTCTTCAGCCACTGGGCCAACTCTATAATTGAGGATTCGCGCGTCATGACACTGATCGCCCAGCCCGCCTTCCTAGACCCCATCTGGATGCTGCACGACGGCCGCGAGGCTTTCGGCGATCCGGGTGACGCAGCGCTGGTGCAAACAGCACCGATGCCTACGGGCTCGCGCTGGCGGCCATTCTAGTGAGCCACGTGCAGGCCGGTCCGCCCCATGCATCACGCAAGCCTCAATAACACAAGAAGAGAGCGGCCAATCGGCCCTTCGGCCCGCCCGCCCGCGTTACCGGATGAAAGCACTGCGCCAGCCGCGCAGGAATTCACGCCGCCCGCGCGCCCTTCGCCATGGAAGACCCGAATCCGATGACCACGCTGCTGCACCGATTGACCGCCCCGGCACTGGCCGCCCTGCTGCTGTCCGCCTGCGCCACGGCCCCGGCACCGCAGCCGCCCGCACCACCCGAGCCCGTCGCCAAGGCAGCCCCCGAACCCGTGCCGGCGCCGGCGCCCGCCCCCGAACCGCCGCCAGCGCCTGTGGCGGTGGCCACCCCGGCGCCCGAACCCGAACCTGTGGCCATCGATCCCCTGCGCCCGCAGGTGCGCATCGACCCCAACGACGCCGCCGCGCTGTCCGACCTGTGGTCGCGCGTGCGCGATGGCTTCGCGATGGACAACCTCGACGGCGAGCTCGTCCGCAAGTGGGAGCTCTGGTACTCGTCCCGCCCCGACTACGTGCAGCGCATGACCGAGCGTGGCGGCCGCTACATGTTCCACATCGTCGAAGAGCTGTCCAAGCGCAACATGCCGATGGAGCTGGCGCTGCTGCCCTTCATCGAGAGCGCCTACAACCCGGAAGCCATGTCCACCGCCCAGGCCTCGGGCATGTGGCAGTTCGTGCCAGGCACGGGCCGTGATTTCTCGCTGAAGCAGAACATCTTCCGCGACGACCGCCGCGACGTCCTCGCGTCCACCCGCGCCGCGCTGGACTACCTGCAGACCCTGCACGGCATGTTCGGCGACTGGCAGCTGGCGCTGGCCGCCTACAACTGGGGCCAGGGCAACGTGCAGCGCGCCATCCAGCGCAACCAGAAGGCGGGCATCGGCACCGACTATTCCAGCCTGCGCATGCCGGATGAGACGCGCAACTACCTGCCCAAGCTGCAAGCGGTGAAGAACATCATCGCCAAGCCCGAGCTTTTCGCCCTGTCGCTGCCCGCGCTGCAGAACCACCCCTACTTCCTGACGGTGCCGATCACGCGCGACCTGGACGTGGAGCTGGCCGCCAAGCTGGCCAAGATGTCGGTGGAGTCGTTCAAGCAACTGAACCCGCAGATGAACAAGCCGGTCATCCTGGCCGCCGGCACGCCGCAGGTGCTGCTGCCTTACGACAACGCCAACCACTTCGTGCGCGGCCTGTCGGAGCACAAGGGCACCATGGCCAGCTGGACCGCCTGGGTGGCCCCGCGCACGCTGAAGCCGTCCGAGGCCGCGCGCCACGTCGGCATGCCCGAAGACCAGCTGCGCGCCATCAACCGCATCCCGCCGGGCATGCTGGTCAAGGTCGGCTCCACGCTGCTGGTGACGCGCGACGACAAGCGCCACGCCGACGTGGCCGAAGCGGTGGCCGACAACGCCATGCTGGCGCTGGCACCCGACGTGCCGCCGCTGCGCCGCGTCAGCCTGCGCGCGGGCCGCAAGGGCGAGTCGGTGGCCGCTGTCGCTCGGCGTTATCGCGTGTCGGCTGCCCAGGTGGCGCAGTGGAACAAGACCACCGCGCAAGGCATGTTCAAGCCCGGCGAGACCATCGTCGTGATGCTGCCCAACCAGCGCCAGGCGCGTGCGGCCACCAAGGGAACCGCCGTGAAGGTCGCGGCGCGTCCAGCGGTGAAGGTGGCGACACGCCCGGCGTCGAAGACGGCCCGGCTGGCCGCCAAGCCGGCGAGCACCACGGGCCGGCGCATTGCGCGCCCCACGGTGACGGCCCGGTCGCGCCAGGCCCCGAACTGAGGCGACGCGGCGCCCAATGCGCCCGCCGCTGGTGCGGGCCGTTCAAGGGAGCTGGTTCAGCGCCGGTCGTTCAAGGCGTGCGCCAGCGTGGACAAGTCCACGTATTCCAGCTCACTGCCCGCGGGCACGCCGCGGGCCAGCCGCGTCACGGACAGGCCTTGCGCCTTCATCGCCTGCGACAGCACGTGCGCCGTCGCTTCACCCTCGGCGGTGAAACCGGTCGCGAGGATCACCTCCTCGACCACGCCATCGGCCGAGCGCTCGAGCAGCGGGTGCATGCCGATATCCGCCGGGCCGACGCCGTCCAGCGGCCGCAGCCGCCCCATCAGCACGAAGTAGAGCCCGCGGTAGCTGCCGGTGCGCTCCAGCGCGGCCTGGTCGGCCGGTGTCTCCACCACCATCAGCTGGCGCGCGTCGCGCTCCGGGTCGCGGCAGGTGGCGCAGATGCGGTCAGCAGTGAAGGTGTGGCAGCGCTGGCAGTGGCCGATGCCGGTGACGGCGGCCTGCAGCGCGTTGGCCAGTGCCAGCGCACCGTCGCGGTCGTGCTGCAGCAGGTGGAAGGCCATGCGCTGCGCCGACTTCACGCCCACGCCGGGCAGGCGACGCAACGCCTCCACCAGCGCGTCCAGGCCCGGTTCGCTCACGCCTGCCGCGGCCACGTCGCCATGGCCGCTCCTTTAACACGCCAGCGACGCGGCCAAGGCATCACGACCGTGATCAGAACGGGAACTTCATGCCCGGGATCTGCGGCATGCCGGCCGTGAGGCGGCCCATCTTCTCCTGCGTGGTGGACTCCACGCGCCGCACGGCGTCGTTGAAGGCCGCGGCCACCAGGTCTTCCAGCATGTCCTTGTCGTCGGCCAGCAGGCTGGGGTCGATGGTCACGCGCTTGACGTCGTGCTTGCAGGTCATCACGACCTTCACGAGGCCGGCACCGGACTGCCCTTCGACCTCGATCGTCGCCAGTTCTTCCTGCGCCTTGCGCAGGTTGTCCTGCATCGCCTGGGCCTGCTTCATCAGGCCGGCCAGTTGGTTCTTCATCATGGTGTGGGTTTCCTCGAATTCGATTCGGTCAGAGTGGCTTGATCGATCCCGGCACGATGCGGGCGGTGCGGAACTGTGCCATCAGCGCGCCCACGGCCGGATCGTTGTGGATCACATCCTCGGCCGCGCGCTGGGCCGCTTCCCGTTCCGCGGCCTCGCGGCGGGCGATGGAGTCTTCGACCGCGCCCGCTTCCAGTTCGATGCGCGCACCCGCGCCCAGCACCGGTTCCAGGGCGGCCAGCAGCTTGTCGCGCAGGGCGTTGCTGCGCAGCGTCTCGCGCTCGACCCGCAGCCGCCAGGTCTGCCCTTCCACGCCCAGCAACTGGGCCTGCACCGCCAGTTCGCGCACCAGCGCGGTCAGGCCGGATTGACCCAACAAGGGCCGCACCAGGGCGGCCCAGCGTTCGCCTTCGGGCGTGGGGCGCAGTTCGGCTGACGCGCTGGCCGCGATGGGCGCGCGGGCCAACGGGTTCGCCATGGGCGTTGGCGCGTCGGGGACCGCGTCGTCCGGCACGGCTTCATCCACCCAGGGCGGCGGTTCGGAGGCCGCCGCCGCAGGCGCACGCATGGGGGCGGCGACCGCGGGGGGACGCGCTTCCGCCACCGGCATTGCTGCGGCGGCCGGCACCGCGGCAGCCGGGACCGGCGCCGGAGCCACCCGCGCCGCGGCCGGCACCGGCAGCGGCTTGGGCAATGGTGCAGGCCGCGCGGCCGTCGACATGCGCGCCTCACGCGGCGCCGCCTGCAAAGGCGCGCTGCGGGGCGCCGGTGCGGCGGTGCCGGCCCCCCCCGCCCCTGGGGAGGCGCACACCCCCCCCCGCCCCAAGGTCCGCGCGGCCAAGGCCTCCGACACCAAAAACCC
>CBIHPZ010000080.1:0-10285 GCA_966211865.1 uncultured Aquabacterium sp. | reverse complement strand
GGCGGTCGGCGATGGCGTACAGCGCCAGCGGGTTCATGCCCATGCCGATGTGGCTCGCGTGCACCTCGATGTTCTCGGTGTGCGGCTCGTCGGGATTGATGCTGCATTGCCAGGCCACCACGCCGTCGGTCTTGCTGTAGATGGACGTGGTGGGCACCGGCGGCGGGTCCTTCAGCTGGGCGATCAGGTCTTCGTTGTGGGCCACGCGCTGGCCGCTCACCATTTCGTAGAAGCGCCAGGCGTTGGTGGCGCGCGGGTGGCCGGCAAACGGCGAGCCCAAGGTGATCACGCAGCGGGTCTTGTCCGGCTGTTCCTTGGCCAGTTCGCGCGCGTACACGCCACCCAGGCTCCAGCCGATCAGGCTGGCCTTCTTCTCGTGCCGCGCGCTCACGTGCTGCAGCTGCTCGCGGCAGGCTTCCAGCACGCCGTGGCGCGGGCCGAAGTTGAAGCCCTGCTTCCAGGGGTAGGTGACGTAGCCGCGGTCTTCCAGGAAGGTGCGCAGCGGGGCGGTGGTGATGTCGGTGGCGCCAAGACCGGGGTAGACGAGCACCGGGTGGCCGTCACCCCGGGGCAGCTGGCGCAGCCACGGCGCCGCGGCGATCATCGCGGCCCATTCCCAGGGCGCACGGGCTTCCAGCATCAGCAGCAGCGCGCCGGGGGGCTGCAAGTCTTCGGGGCCGGGCGGCGGGGCTCCTGCGGGCTTGCGGCGTCGGTTCAAGGCCATCGGCGGGCTGTCGCGTCTTCGGGTCGGTGGTTGACTGGAATACCTTCGGGCTCCGCCTCCGGTTTCGCCCTGGGGCGGCCCGGCGGGCTCGGCCCTCGACGGGCGATGTTATCGGGCGGCCTTCGCCTTCGATGGAGCGCTTGCCCTAGGTGGCTTTGTCGCACGCGCGACAGCGCTGGCCGTCTTGGCCGCGGTGCTGGTGGCCGCGCGCGTGGCGGTCTTGACGACGCCGCCCACCGCATCGGCCACGGTGCCGGTCATGCCCGTCACGCTGGCTGCGCCATTGCCGCGCCTGGTGGTGGCGCGCACGGCGGATTGCACGGCGGTGTCCACCACCGCCCCCACCGCGCTGCGGGCAGCCCGCGGCAAGGCGCGGGAGACGGTGCTGCCCACCGTGCCCACCGCGTCGCTCACCACGCCGGCCAGCCGCTTGCGGGCCTGGCCCAGCACGGCGCGGCCGGTCTCGGTGACGCTGGGCGGCGGTGGCGCGGGCTGCGGCGCCAGCGCGCGCAGGTCGTCGAAGGCGACCTTCATCGCATCGGCCAGGCTGCGCACGTCGGGCATGGCCTGCAGGTCGGCCATCAGGCCGAAGTCGATCTGCCCGTCCATGCTGTGCACCGTCACGTTCAGCGCCATGCCGTGCACGACGATGGACGTGGGGTAGTTGCTGCGCATGCGCGCCCCCGCCAGGTACAGCGGCACGCCGGGGCCGGGCACGTTGCTGATGGCGACGTTGGCGAACTGCGGGATCTTCTCCGCCAGGCGTGCCTTGCCGTACAGCGCGGTGGCCGCCTCGATGAGCCAGGGCGCGCCGAGCGATGGGAAGTCGGTCGGCAGGATGCTCTTCAGCGGCCCCATCGTCGTCTTCATCGCTGCCGTGGCGGCCTTGACGTGCGCCAGGCGCTTGCGCAGGTCGCTGATGTGCGTGCCGAGGCTGATGAGGCTCAGCGAAGCCTGGTTGTCCGAGGTGGTGTCGCCCTTCTCCCGCAGCGAGATCGGCACCGCCGCGATCAGCGACTTGCGCGGCAGCGTGCCGCGCTGCTGGAAGTAGCGGCGCAGCGCGGTGCTGCACACCAGCAGCACCATGTCGTTGATGGTGGCGTCGTTGGCCTTGCCGATGGCCTTCAGCTCCGCCAGCGGCAGGCTCAAGGCCGCGAAGGCGCGCCCGTCGGTCACCGACTGGTTCAGCACCGTGCGCGGCGCCACCGTCACGTTGCTCACCTTCGCGCCCTTGCGCTTGCTTCCGCTCAGCAGCTGGCTTTTCTGCAGCACCACGCCCGCGGTGCTGGCGAGCGTCCCCACCGTCTCCGGCAACTGCTTGACGATGCTGGCCACCTGCATCGCCTCGTTGGCGAGCACGCCGCGCAGCATCTCCGGCACGCCGAGGCGGAAGGTCTTCTCGCGCTTGCTCACCTTCAGCTCGATCTGGCGGCCAGTGGGCGCCAGGTCCAGCAGCACCTGGCCCAGCGCCACGGCGGCCTGCCCGTCCACCGCCGCGTGGTGCAGCTGCGAATACAGCGCCACGCGGCGCCGGCCTTCCGGCGAGGGCCCCAGGCCTTCCAGCACCCAGAACTTCCACAGCGGGCGCTTGCGATCCAGCAGCTTCACGTGCAGCTCGCCCACCGCGGCTTCCAGCGCGGCCATGCCGTCGCCCTGCTTCGCCTTGGCCGGCAGCTTGTACTCGACGACGTGCTCATTCAGGTCCGGCTCGGCATCCACCCAGGCGGGGTTGGCCAGGTTCAGCGGCATCCACCACAGGCGGCGGCGCAGCGCGGGCGCCAGCGGCAGGCGCTCGGCCATGTGCTTGCGCAGCAGCGTGACGAACTTGCCCTTGAATCCGGCCGGCAGCTCCAGCAGGTTCAAGGCGCCGACGTGCATCGGCATCTCGGGCGTTTCCAGGTACAGGAAGGAGGCGTCGAGGCCGGAGAGTCGCTTCATCGGTGGTGCACGCGGCTGTGGGGTGCCGCTGATGCTAGGTGTCAGTGCGCGACGCAGCGCCGGGGGTTCACCCTAGGGCCTGCCCGGCGCAGTCGGCGCCGTGGCGTCACGAGCCCTGGGGCGCGTGGGCACTATCGGCCGTGCGGGTGCCCAGCGCGCGAGTGGCCGGGCCCCAGCAGTTCATCGGCGCAGGCGGCCAGGTCGTCATGCACCGCATCGGCCAGCGCGATGTCGCCGGCATCGATCGCCTGTCCGCTGCGCACCAGCAGGCAGCGCGCCACGCCGGCGCTGCGGCCGGCCTGCAGGTCGGAGCCCTTGTCCCCCACCATCACCGAACGGGCCAGGTCCAGGTCCAGTTCACGCGCGGCCTGCAGCAGCATGCCGGGCGCGGGCTTGCGGCATTCACACGCGGTGCGGTAGCGCGGCACGGTGCCGTCCGGCAGGTGCGGGCAATGCAGCACGGCATCGAGCGTCACGTCTTCATCGGCCAGCAGGGCCAGCATGTGCCGCGTGAGGCCCTGGTAGTCGTCCTCGGTGTACAGGCCGCGGGCGATGCCGCTCTGGTTCGTCACCACCACCAGCTTCCAGCCCGCCTGCTGCAGGCGCTGCAGGGCCTGCGGCACGCCGGCGATGAACTGGAACTGGTCCGTGCGGTGCAGGTAATGGCGATCGACGTTGATCACGCCGTCGCGGTCGAGGAAGACGGCGCGGTGCTTCATCAGCCTTGGCGGATGCGTTCGACCAGGCGCGTCGTGGAATAGCCCTGCACGAAGGGGATCGCGACCGAACGGCCGCCCCATTGCGCCATCAATGCAGTCTCGCGCAGCGCGGCCATGTCGTAGTCGCCCCCCTTCACGTAGACGTCCGGCTTCAACTGCTCGATCAGTTCGCAGGGCGTGGGTTCGTCGAACAGCGTCACGAAGTCGACCGAGGCCAGTGCCGCGATGACCAGTGCGCGGTCGTGCTCGCGGTTCAAGGGCCGGTCGGGCCCCTTGCCGAGGCCGCGTGCCGAGAAATCGCTGTTCAGCGCCACCACCAGTGAAGCGCCCAAGGCCCGCGCCTGCGCCAGGCATTGCACGTGGCCCACGTGCAGCACGTCGAACACGCCGTTGGTGAAGACCAGGGGACGCGGCCAGTCACGTTTGGCGATGGCTTCGCGCGTGCTCAGCAGCTTGGATTCGAGCTCGAGGTGGAATGCGGGCGGCACAATGCGCGGCTCGAAGAAATCAGCGAAAGACAGCCGGTGAGTCTAGCCTCCACGCGCAGCATTCTTGGGCAGCACCTGGCGCGGCACCGCGCGCTCTTCGACCAGCTGGAGTCGCTGGCCCCGGCGCTGGAAGATGCGGCGAAGCGGCTGGTCGATGCGCTTCGATCCGGCGGCAAGCTGATGTTCTGCGGCAATGGCGGTTCGGCCTCCGACAGCCAGCACCTGGCCTCCGAATTCGTCGGCCGCTTCGTCGCCGACCGCCGGCCCCTCGCCGCGCTGGCACTCACCACCGACACCTCGGCGCTCACCAGCATCGCCAACGACTACGCCTTCGACCAGGTCTTCGCGCGCCAGGTGCGCGGGCTGGGCCGCGCGGGCGACGTGCTGGTGGCGCTGTCCACCTCCGGCCGCTCGGCCAACGTGCTGCAGGCGGTGATGGCGGCGCGCGAGGCCGGCATCACCACCATCGGCCTGCTGGGGCGCGACGGCGGCCCCATCGCGCCGCTGTGCGACCTGTCGCTGGTGGTGCCCAGCGACACCACGGCGCACATCCAGGAAGCGCACATCTTCCTGGGCCACGTGCTGTGCGCGGCGGTGGAGGCGCAGCTCGATGTCTGAACACGCCACGGCAGCCGCGCCGACCGCGCCGCTGGCGGCGCACCGCGCGCCGGAACTCGATACGCGGCGCGCCCCCGGCCTGGACACGCTGCGCGCGCTGGCCATCGTGCTGGTCTTCGTCTACCACTACCGCGTCTTCGTCAGCCGCGAGGCGGGCTTCGGCCTCTTCAGCATCGTCGGCTGGGTGGGCGTGGACCTGTTCTTCGTGCTCAGCGGCTACCTGATCGCCGGCCAGCTGCTGGCGGGCACGGTGCGCGGCCGCGCGCTGTCGCTGCCCGCGTTCTATGCGCGGCGGGCCCTGCGCACGCTGCCGGTGTTCTGGGTGGTGCTGGCGGCCTACTTCCTCTTCCCCAGCGCGATGGGCGGGCGCGAGCCGCCCCCGCTGTGGCGCTTCCTCACCTTCACGCAGAACTTCGGGCTGCAGCCGGGCACCGCGTTCTCGCATGCCTGGTCGCTGTGCATCGAGGAGCAGTTCTACCTGGTGCTGCCCGCGCTGCTGCTGGCCGGCGCGCGGATGCGGCTGGGACGCCGCGCCGGCTGGGCGCTGCTGGGGACGCTCATCGTGCTGGGCATCACCGCGCGCGGCGTGCTGTGGTCGCGCTACGGGCTGGAAAGCACCGGCCAGATCGAGAAGTACTACCCCTGGGTGTACTACGCCACCTTGTGCCGCTTCGACGAGTTCCTGCCCGGCGTGGCCATCGCCATGCTGCAGCAGCTGCACCCCGATGCCTGGCAGCGGGTCATGCGCCACGGCCGCTTGCTTTTCGTGCTAGGCCTGGCCGCCACGGCCGCGATGCTGTACGGCGCGTGGCAGCACTACGAGGCGGACGGCGTCGGCTACTACTTCTTCATGAGCACCTTCGGCTACTCGCTGATCGCGATGGCCTTCGGCCTGCTGGTGCTGGCGGCATTGAGCCCGGGCCACCCGCTGGCGCAATGGCGCATTCCCGGCGCGGCGGCGCTGGCCGCGTGGTCCTATGCCATCTACCTCAGCCACAAGGCGGTGGCCGTGATCGTCAAGCGCCAGACGCTGGACTGGCACCTGTCGCCCTGGCTGCTGTTCGCCGCCGTGGCGCTGGCCAGCCTGCTGGTGGGCTGGGTGCTGCACCGTGCGGTGGAACAGCCCTTCATGCGCCTGCGCCAGCGCTGGGTGCCGAGCAACTTCAGTGCGCCGCGTGGGACGGCCACGCTGCCGGGTCAGGCCGTGCCGGTGGCCAGCCAGCGCACGTAGCGCCGCACGCCCTGCCCCACGTCGGTGAAGGGCACGTTGCAACCCGCGGCGCGCAGCGCGCCCAGGTCGGCCTGCGTGAAGCACTGGTACTTGCCCGCCAGCGCCGGCGGGAAGCCGATGTACTCCACCTGCCCCAGCCGCACCAGTTCCGACAGCGGCAGCTGCGCCTCGCCCGCGAGCGCGCGGCAGGCGTTGACGACGGCCTCGGCCACGTCGTTGAAGGGCTGCGCCCGGCCCGTGCCGATGTTGAAGATGCCGCTGGTGGTGCCATGCGCCAGGAACCACAGGTTCGCGGCCACCACGTCGTCCACGTGCACGAAATCGCGGCTGTGCGCGCCGGGGCCGTAGCCGCCGTATTCGCCGAAGAGGCGCACCTTGCCTTCGCTGCGGAACTGGTGGAAGTGGTGGAAGGCCACCGAGGCCATGCGGCCCTTGTGCTGCTCGCGCGGGCCGTAGACGTTGAAGTAGCGCAGGCCCACGATCTGGGTCGAGGCCTGCGGCAGCAAGCGGCGCACCACCTGGTCGGTGAGCAGCTTGCTGTAGCCGTAGACGTTCAGCGGCGCTTCGTCGGCCGGCTCTTCGCGGAAGTTGCTGCTGCCGCCGTACACCGCGGCGGACGAGGCATAGATCACGCGCGTGCCCTGGCGCTGGCACGCGTCCAGCAGGTCCTTCGTGCAGCGGTAGTTCTGCGCCATCATCAGGCGGCCGTCGTGCTCCATGGTGTCGGAACACGCGCCCTGGTGCAGCACCGCGTCGATGCGCGGGAAGTCGCCGCGGCGGAAGCGTTCGTAGAACTCGCCGCGGTCGAAATAATCCGCAAAGCGAGCGTCCTTGAGGTTGACGTACTTGTGGCCGTCCGTCAGGTCGTCCACCGCGATGATGTCGTCCACGCCCGCGGCGTTGAGCCCCAGCAGCAGGTTGCTGCCGATCATGCCGGCCGCGCCGGTGACCACCACTTTCACGAAAAGACCTCCTCGAAGCGCGCGTGCGCCGTGCCGAAGCGGCTGACGACGATGCCCGCGGCGCGGTTGGCGATGGGAACGGCCTGGCGCAGGCTGAGGCCGGCCGCCACCATGGCGGCCAGCGTGGCGATCACCGTGTCGCCGGCACCGGTCACGTCGAAGACCTGGCGCGCCTCGGCCGCGGCGTGCAGCGCGCCCTGGTCGTCGAAGAGCGTCATGCCCTCCTCGGCGCGGGTCAGCAGCAGCGCGTCCAGGCGCAGCTCGCGGCGGAAGGCCTGGGCCTTCCCGGCCAGCTCGGCTTCGTCCTGCCAGGTGCCCATGGCCTGGGCCAGCTCGGCGCGGTTGGGCGTGAGCACCGTGGCGCCGGCATAACGCTGATAGTGATCGCCCTTGGGATCGACGAACACCGCCTTGCCGGCGGCGCGCGCGCCTTCGATCATCTGCGTGATGTGGGCCAGGCCGCCCTTGCCGTAGTCGGAGAACAGCACCACGCCGTGGGCCGGCAGCGCGCGTTCGAAGGCGCCCTGCATCTGCGCCAGCACCTCGTGGTCGGGCCGGCTTTCGAAATCGATGCGGATCAGCTGCTGCGAGCGGCCGACGACGCGCAGCTTGACGATGGTGCTGAGGCCGGGGTCGTGGCCCAGCAGGGTTTCGATGCCTTGCGAGTCCAGCAGCGCGCGCAGGGCGCGGCCGGGCTCGTCGTCGCCGATCACGGTCAACAGCGTGGGCTTCGCGCCGATGCCCTGCACGTTCAGCGCCACGTTGGCTGCGCCGCCCAGCCGTTCCTCGGTGCGCTGCACCTGCACCACCGGCACCGGCGCCTCAGGGGAGATGCGCTCGACGCCGCCGAACCAGTAGCGGTCGAGCATCGCGTCGCCCACCACCAGCACGCGGGCGGCGGCCAGTCTGGCGGAATCGGGGGGGATCAAGTCGGGCCCGATCGATGGGGCGGCGGGGGTGGCGTTCATGGCCGCGGGATTGTGCGTCTTCCGGCCGGGACGGACAGTTTCAGCGCGCGCTGAGCAGGCGCGCAGGCGGCACGCTCGGGGCGCTCAACAGGGCGCTCAACAGGGCGCTCAACAGGAAGCTCAACAGGAAGCTCAACAGGGCCTCAGCAGTGCGCTCGCACGGCCCTTCGTCAGCCGGCGTCAGGGTGCCGGCTGCAGCAGGTCCCAGCGGTTGCCCCAGCGGTCCTCGAAGACGGCGACGCGGCCGTAGGGCTCGTCGCGCGGGGCTTCGAGGAAGCGCACCCCGTGGGCCAGCATGCGGGCCTGCAGGCCTGTGAAGTCGGTGGTGTGCAGGAACAGCCCGACGCGGCCGGCCCACTGGCGGCCGACCAAGGCCCTCTGCTCCGGCGTGGCGGCGCGCGCCAGCAGCAGCGTGGCACCGCCCTGCCCGCCTCCCGGCTGCACGACGACCCAGCGCTTGTTGCCCATCGGCCGGTCCTCCAGCAGCTCGAAGCCCAGCGCCTGGGTGAAGAACACGATGGCCTCGTCGTACTCCGGCACGATGAGCGCGACGTTGGCCAGCGAGGCAGTCATCGCGAGAGCGCAGGCAGCAGGGCCGGGTCAGCGCGTCGCGGTGCCAGCGAACGCCATGCGGCCAACACCTGCTCCGGGTCCAGGTCCATCAGCTTGGCACTCGGGGTGGGCTCCTGCGGACCCAGCACGATCACCTCCGACGATGGCGCGCGCGGCTTCCAGCGGCCCCAGCCGGCCTGTCCGTACAGCACGACCAGCGGGCAGTCCATGGCGCCGGCCACGTGGGCCGGGCCGGTGTCGACCGAGATCATGCTGTGGGCGCGCGCGGCCAGGGCCACCAAGCGCTCCAGCGTCGGCTTGCGGGCCGCCACGTTGATGACGCGCCCTTCACCAGTTAAGGATCCGACCGCATCGACGATCTCCTGCGCCAGGCCCGCCTCGCGGGTCGAGCCGCAGACCAGCACCGCCGCATTCGGCAGCATGGCCAGGACGCCGCGGATCACGGTGGCCCAGCGCTGCGCCGGCCAGTGCTTGTCGTGGGTCTCGGTGCCGACGCGGCCGCGCTTGTGCGTCTTCTTGTGGCCGGCCTGCAGCAGCACCAGCGTGCGCTCGCCCACGTCCTGCTGCTGCAGCCACGCCGCCGCCTCGTCGTGCCACGCCGAAGGCACGGCCAGGCGCGGCCGAGGTGGCACCGTCACGGCCTGCGCCGGACCCGGGCAGGCCGGGGCGTCCAGCCGTGCGATCTGTGGCCACCAGTCGGCCCAGTGGATCTGGTTGCCGGGCCAGTGCTTCCAGGCGCGCACCAGGCGGTCTTCCGGAATGCGCGCCCGTTCGACGATGCGTTCGCCGTAGATGTCCGGGTCGCACAGGTACACGGGCCCGCGGTGCGCGCGCAGCCAACGCTCGGCCGCCCAGCGCGACGGGGTGAGCCAGTGCGGCGAGCGGCGGCTGGTGACCAGGCGCAGCTCGGACACCGCCGGGTCGTGGCCCAGCAGAACGGGCGTCCACTCGCCCGAGGACAGCACGTGCACCGGCCGGCCGTAGCGCTGGGACAGCGCATTCAGCAGCACGGTGAGCAGCACCACGTCGCCGACGGCGGCAAAACGCACGACGACCGGGGCGTCCGGGTCATCGGTGTGGGGTTCATGGAGATCGCCGAGGGGTCGTGCCGATGACATGCAGGATGAGCGTATCAGCCCCGGCGTCCGGGGTGGATCAAGCCGTGGCCGCGCGGCGGCGCGACTGCAGCCCCAGCGCTTCGTTGGCCAGCAGCGCGCCGATGACCAGCGCGCCGCCCGCCAGCGCGGTGGAGCCCGGCGCTTCACCTGCGCCGATCCAGGCCAGCAGCACGCCGAAGATGACCTCCAGCAGCGCCAGCAGCGAGATCTCCGGCGCCGGCAGCACCTTGGCCAGGCGCACGGCGATGAGGCAGGGAATGGCCAGCTGCACCACGCCCAGCAGGCCGAGCAGGCTGAGGTCATGCGCGGTGGCCGAGAGCGGCCAGGCCACCGGCAAGGTGATGGCGGCGGACAGCAGCGCGCCGATCAGCACGGCGGGCAGCATGTCGGGCTCCTCGATCGCCGGATCGCGCTGGTGCCGCTGGTGGATGTACTGCAGCAGTGTCCAGTTGGTGGCACCGGCCAGCGGCACGCCCAGCGCGACCAGGATGCCGGTCAGCGACGAGCCGCCTTCCAGCGCCTGCCGGCCGAACATCCAGGCGATGCCGACGCCGGCGATGCCGATCGCCACCCAGGTGCGCAGCGGCAGCCTGTGGTGCAGGAACACGCGTGCGAACAGCGCGGTGACCAGCGGTGCCACCGACATCGTGACGAGCACGGTGGCCACGGTGGTCAGCGTGATGGCCACCATGAAGTTGGTGTACATCACCGCCCAGCAGACGCCGGTGGCCCACAGCGGCCAGCCGCCGCGAGCGATGGTGCGCCACAGCGCCGGCCCGCGCATCACGGACAGCGCCACGATCAGCGCCAGCGCATTGAACAGGCTGCGCCAGAAGGTGACCTCGAAGCTGCGTGCCGAGTCCAGGTGCCGGGTGACGACCCCGGCGATGCTCCACATCAGGGTCACCAGCACCATCAAGCCCACCGCCCGCGAATGAGTCATGGC
>CBIHPZ010000079.1:0-10370 GCA_966211865.1 uncultured Aquabacterium sp. | reverse complement strand
CCAGCAGCCGCGACAGCAGTTCGAACAGGCCCTGCGTCAGCAGCGCCAGCGCGGCCGCCGGCAGCGCGCCGGCCAGCAGGGTGGCGTGGTCGTTCAGCGCCAGGCCGGTGGCGATGCGCTCGCCATAGCCGCCGGCCCCGATGAAGGCCGCGATGGTCGCGGTGCCCACCGTGATCACGGCCGCCGTCTTCACGCCCGCCAGGATGACGGGCAAAGCGAGCGGCCAGTCCACCAGCCGGAAGCGCTGCCAGCGGCTGAAGCCCAGCGCGGTGCCGGCGTCGCGCAGGCCGGCCGGCACCTGGCCCAAGCCGGTGCAGGTGTTGCGCACGATGGGCAGCAGCGCGTACAGCGCCAGCGCCACCAGCGCGGGCAGGGTGCCGATGCGGCCCAGCAGCGGGATCAGCATGGCGAAGAGGGCGAGCGAAGGCACGGTCTGCAGCAGCCCCACCAGTGCCATCACCGCCTGTTCCAGGCGCGGCCACGTGGCCGCCAGCGCGCCCAGCGGCAGGCCCACGACGCAGGCCGCGCCCACGCCCACCAGCACCAGCAGCAGGTGCTGGCGCGTGAGGCGGCCCAGATCGTCACCGAAGAGGCGGGCACTGAAGCTGCTGGTGGCCGCGGGGGCGGATGCGGGTGAAGACGCGGGTGCCGCGCCGCCGGGCTGGGCCAGGAAGTCGCGCGCGATGTCGGCGAACGCACGGCCGCGCAGTTCGGCATCGCCGTTCAGGCGGATCATCGTCGCCTCGTCGATGCGCCCCTGCAGCGCGCCGATGGCCCGCCACGCCGCGGGTTGCCGCGAAGGCAGGTCCAGGCGGTAAAGCAGCACCGCGTCATAGCGCGGAAAGTACGCGGCATCGTCGGCCAGCACGCGCAGGCCCAGCTGGGCGATCTTGGCGTCGGTCGTGTAGATGTCCATCACGTCGATGCGTCCGGCGGCCAGCGCCTCGTAGGCAATGCCGTGGTCGATGCCGGTGGGCCGCTGCGGCAGCCGGTAGCGCGCGGCCAGGCCCGGCCAGCCGTCGGCACGGCCGATGAATTCATGCGACAGGCCCAGTTGCAGCGCCGGCTGCTTCGCCAGTCCCGACAGGGTGCTCACCCCCAGCTGCGAAGCCTGCGCACCGCGCATCGCCAGCGCGTAGCCGTTCTGGAAGCCCAGCGGCACGGCGATGCCGAGGCCCAGCGGCGCCAGTGCGCGGTTCAGCGCGGGGATGTCCGCCGCGGCCGCGGGGGGCAGCTTCAGGACCTCGGCCGCGATGGTGCCGAGGTACTCGGGATAGACGTCGATCGCGCCGGCCTTCAGCGCCTCCAGCACCACCGCGGTGTTGCCCAGGCCTTGCCGGTGTTCGGTGGCGGGCGCCTGCGGCCGCGCGGCCTGGGCCACCAGCTCGCCCAGGATGTATGACTCGGTGAAGCGCTTGGAGCCGACGACCAGCCGAGCGTCGGCCGCGCGCGCGGCGCCCGGCCAGGGGGCCAGGGCGGCCAGCAGCATGGCCCACAGCACGGGCATCAGGCCTGGCAGCCAGCGCAGGCCGCCGCGGGTCCTTCGGTTCTGCATCACGATGCCAGCCTCCCCGGATTTGCCCTGACCCCTTCGGGGTGGCCGCCGATTCTGCATGCGGGGTCGCTGTGGTCCACTCGACGGGTTCCCCATTCCCGACCCGACGACGATGACGACCCCTCTTTCCTCGGACACGACGGTGCTGGTGATCGGCGCCGGCATCATGGGCGCCGGCATTGCGCAGGTGGCCGCGCAGGCGGGCCACCTGGTGTGCCTGTTCGACCTGCGGGAGGGCGCGGCGGCGAAGGCGCTGGACCAGCTGGCCGGCAGCCTGCAGGCGCTGGAAACCAAGGGGCGCCTGCAGCCCGGCCAGGCGCAGGTCATCGCCGGGCGCATCCGGGCCGTCGCATCGCTGGAAGAGGCCGCCGACGCGCGCCTGGCGGTGGAGGCCATCGTCGAGAACGTGGGCGCGAAGAAGTCGCTCTTCGCGCAGCTGGAAGCGCTGCTGCCGGCCGAGGCCATCCTCGCGTCCAACACCTCGTCCATCTCCATCACCGCGCTGGCCCAGGGCCTGAAGCGGCCGGAGCGCGTCGTCGGCATGCACTTCTTCAACCCGGTGCCGCTGATGAAGCTGGTGGAGGTGGTGTCGGGGCTGCAGACCGCGCCCGAGGTGGCCGATGCCATCCACGCGCTGGCCGGCGCCTGGGGCAAGACGGCGGTGCACACCCGGTCCACGCCGGGCTTCATCGTCAACCGCATCGCGCGGCCCTTCTATGCCGAGGCCTGGGGCCTGCTGCTGGAGCAGGCCGCGGCGCCCGCCGTCATCGACGCCTGCCTGCGCGGCGCCGGCTTCCGCATGGGCCCCTGCGAGCTGATGGACCTGATCGGCCACGACACCAACCTGGCGGTGACCGAATCGGTCTACCAGGCCAACTACCTCGACAAGCGCTTCCAGCCCTCGCTGCTGCAGCGGGAGATGGTGGACGGCGGCCTGCTGGGCCGCAAGAGCGGCCGCGGCTTCTACGTGCACCCGCAGCCGGCCGGCGGGGCGCCGGTGGATGCAGCGCCCGGCACGGCCGTGTCCGGCGCGGTGGAGGTGCACGGCGGCTGCGCTTTCGCGCAACGGCTGGCCGACGCACTGCGCGCCGCGGGTGTCACGGTGGAGCAGGACGTGTCCACCGCCGCCGTGGGGCTGCGCTGGGCCGGTGGGCGGCTGGACCTGACGGACGGCCGCACGGCGTTGCAGCTGGCGGTCGAGACCGGCGTTGCCCACAGCGCGGTGTTCGATTGGGAAGTGACCGGCCAGCCGCCGCAGCAGGCGGTGCTGGCCTTTGCCGTGGCCGAAGGGGCTGACGAGCGCTTCGGCGCCGAGGCCGCCGGCCTGCTGGCCGCCATCGGCTGGCGCCCGGTGCGCGTGGTGGACGTGCCCGGCTTGGTGGTCGCCCGCACGGTGGCGATGCTGGTGAACGAAGCCGCCGACGCGGTGCTGCAGGGCGTGTGCACGGCGCCGGCGGCGGACGCCGCGATGAAGCTGGGCGTCAACTACCCCGCCGGGCCCTTCGAGTGGCTGGAGCGGGTGGGGGCGCCCGCCGTCGTCGCGCTGCTGGACCGCCTGGACGCCCACTACCGCGGCGAGCGCTACCGCGTCAGCCCCGCGCTGCGCCGCGCGGTGTGGCGCGCGGCGGCCATCGAGTCGCCTGCGCGTCACCCGGCTTCGGCTTGAGCCCCGGAAAATGGGCCGATGACGACAGCTTCCGAGCCCGTGGCCGTCCCCACCGCCGACGGCCGACCCGACACCCCTTCCGAAGACCTCCGGGGCCTGGTCTACCCCTGCGGCACGCCGCCCGCGCCGGGCGAGGTGACCGAGGTGGCCCCCGGCGTGCTGTGGCTGCGCATGCCGCTGCCCTTCGCGCTGAACCACATCAACCTGTGGGCCATCGCCGACGAGGACGAGCGCGGCCCCGGCTGGGCCATCGTCGACACCGGCACCAAGACCCCCGAGACGCTCGCGGCCTGGCGCGCATTGACCGCCGACGACGGCCCGCTGGCCCGGCGCGGCAGCGCGCGGCTGACGCGCGTGATCGTCACCCACATGCACCCCGACCACGTCGGCATGGCCGGCTGGCTCACGCGCAAGTTCCAGTGCCGGCTGTGGATGACGCGGCTGGAGTACCTGACCTGCCGCACGCTGGTGGCCGACACCGGCCGCGAGGCGCCCGACGAAGCGGTGTGCTTCTACGCCCGCTGCGGCTGGCCGGAAGAGGCGCTGGACACCTACCGCGCGCGCTTCGGTGGCTTCGGCAAGTACATGCACGCGCTGCCGGACAGCTTCCGCCGCCTCACCGACGGCGAGACGCTGCGCATCGGCGCGCACGCCTGGCGCGTGGTCGTCGGCCGCGGCCATTCGCCGGAACACGCCTGCCTGGTCAGTGACGGCCTGGGCGTGATGATCTCCGGCGACCAGGTGCTGCCGCGCATCTCGTCCAACGTCTCGGTGTTCCCGACCGAGCCCGATGCCGACCCGCTGGGCGACTGGATCGAGTCCATCGAGAAACTGCGCGCGCAGCTGGACGATTCGCTGCTGGTGCTGCCCGCGCACGGCGAGCCCTTCCGCGGCCTGCACGCGCGCCTGGACCGGCTCGCTTCCGGCCATGAACGCGGCCTGGACCGCCTGCGCCGCAGCCTGGCCGAGCCGAAGCGCGCCATCGACGTCTTCGGCGCGCTCTTCGCCCGGCCCATCGACAGCAAGGGCGACCTGCTGGGCATGGCCACCGGCGAGAGCCTGGCGCACCTGAACCACCTGATGGCCCGCGGCGAGGCGCAGCGCGAGCTGGGCGCCGACGGCGTGTGGCGCTATCGCGCCAAGGCGTGAGGAAGGGCTGAGATGAGTGAACTGCTGTTCCAGGTCGACGGTGGCGTCGCGACGATCACGATGAACCGCCCGCAGGCGCGCAATGCGCTGGACGCGGCGATGAAGGACGCCTTTGCCGAGGTCGTGCCGCGCGTGGCGTCCGACGCGTCCATTCGCGCCGTGGTGCTCACCGGGGCCGGCGGTGCCTTCTGCGCCGGCGGCGACCTGCGCGGCATGGCCGCCGTGCGCCCGACGATGACCCTGGACGGCTGGCGCCAGCGCATGCGCGAGGTGCAGCCCTGGCTCATCCAGCTGATCGAGCTCGACAAGCCGCTGGTGGCGGCCGTCGATGGCCCGGCCTATGGCGCGGGCTTCGGGCTGGCGCTGGCCGCGGATTTCGTCGTCGCGTCGCCGCGTGCGCGCTTCTGCCTCTCGTTCATGAAGGTGGGCCTGGGGCCCGACTTCGGCGCGGTCTACACCTTGCCGCGGGTGGTCGGCGTGCAGCGGGCCAAGGAACTGATGCTGTCCGCGCGCGAGGTGCCGGCCGACGAGGCGCTGCGGCTGGGCCTGGTGCTCGAGATCCAGCCCGAAGACCGGCTGCTGCCGCGGGCCCAGGCGCTGGCCCGCAGCTTCGTCGAGGCGTCGCCGGTGGCCGTGCACTTCATCAAGCAGGACGTGGCCGTGTCACTGGCCAGCAGCCTGCCCGAGATGCTCGCCCGCGAGGCCGATCACCAGGCGCGTTGTTTCGACACCGCCTATCAGGCAGAAGCCGTGGAGCGGTTCCTGGCCAAGCAGCCGCCGCGCTTCGCCGGCCTGCGCCCGGGGGATGAGTGAAAACCCGTCCCCTTGATTGAAGTGAAAGATCCGTGCCGTTGGGCGCGGGCTGCTCCACAAATCAGTGGTTTTCCCGTGCCATTGGGTTGCAGCGAGGCTTTGTAACGGCGGTTCGGGATTATCATCGCCCGGCGCTTTCAGCCGCATCCCGCCCGCGGCGCAGGCCCCCCAACTTGAAATCCAGCACCATCATTGCTGCCTCGCTGATGTGGCGGCGCAACTCCGGCAACATGCTGGTCGAGAGCCCCCGCATCGACCTGTTGCCCGACGGTGCGCCCGGCCCGCGGCGCTTCAAGATCAAGGTGGCGGACCAGAAAGGCCGCCGCGGCCTCGTCGAAAGCCTGCTGAAGAACCGCTACGCGTGGCGCGGCTACACGCAGGTGAACCTGCCCACGGACCAGTCGGTCACCAAGTTCACCTTGGCGGCGATGGAGAACGACCAGTCCATCGGCACCATCACCGTCTCGCTGGACAGCCCGGCCAAGCTCAGTGCCGACGATGCGTTCGCGGAAGAGGTGAACGCCCTGCGCGCAGAAGGCAAGCGCCTGTGCGAGTTCACCAAGCTGGCGGTCGATCCCACCACCGCCACCAAGCGCGTGCTGGCGGCGCTGTTCCATGTGGCCTACATCGTGGCCCACCGCATCCGGGGTTATGACACCCTGCTGATCGAGGTCAACCCGCGTCACGTGCGCTATTACGAGCGCATGCTGGGCCTGCGCGTGATCGGCAGCGAACGGCTGAACCGCACCGTGCGCGCACCGGCCGTGCTGCTGTCGATCGAGTTTTCCGAGATCCTGCGCCAGATCGGCGAGTTCGGCGGCCAGCCCGACCGCGCCGCGACCGAGCGCTCGCTGTACCCCTTTGCCTTCTCGCTCACCGAGGAGGCGTCCATCATCGGCCGCATGAAGGCGGTGCAGGACATGCGCGACGGCCACAAGGGCGACGACTCGGACAGCCTCCCGTCCGACCTCATGCCGGGCTGAGCCGGCCCCGCCGGACGCGCAGTGCCCCGGGCGGTTTCGAGCCGTCACCATTCTCCGTTTCAGGCATGCGCCGCGGCGCCGAAGACGCAGGTGTCTTCGTGCCACAGGAGCCCCGCGCCATGAACCAGCCCGCCCGCCAGCAGGCCGCCTTCGCCACCGCCAACCCGCACGCGCTGGCGACGATCCTGGAAGCCAGCCAGACGAAGAGCATCATCGCGTCGAGCGACATCTTCGACATCTCCGGCACCAAGCTCTGGGCGCGCGACCAGCCGGTGTCCGCCGCGCTGCAACGCAAGCTGCTGGACCGCCAGCTGCGCAACCCGCTCGAAAGCTGCCTGCTGGCCGAAGACGGCGTGACCACGCAGACCCTGGTGCAGGGCCTGCGCCAGCTGGTGGAAGGCGACACGCCGCTGGCGGGCCTGCTGCGCCCGCATGCGGCGCGGCTGGAACGCGAGGTGCCCCAGCTGCCCCTGCATTCGGTGGTGCAGCTGCTGTTGACCGCCGGCCAGGAAACACGGCCGGACGGTTTCGAACATGCATTGCAGGGCATGGCCCTGGCCGGCACCCTGATGGCCGCGCACGGCGGCACCACCGCGGAACTGCGGCTGGCCATGCTGTGCGGCCTGCTGCACGACCTGGGCGAGATGTACATCGCGCCCCACCATGGCGAAGCGGATGCCGACCGCGCGCTGGACGTGCAGAGCTACCGGCACCTGGTGGTGCACCCGCACGTCGGCCAGCTGCTGCTGTCGCAGCTCACCAACTACCCCGCGGCCATGGCCCGCGCCGTGGCCGAGCACCACGAGCGCCTGGACGGCTCGGGCTACCCGCATGGGCTGCAGCGCGACGCGGTGTCGCCACTGGGCCGCCTGCTGGCGGTGACCGACGCGGCGCTGGCCGTGCTGCGCGGCGAGCGGCCCTACCTGGCGCGCATCAGCGTGGCGTTGCGCGTGGTGCCCGGGGAATTCGACCTGGCCTGGGTCGGCCGCATTGCCGACGCGGCGCGCAGCGAACCGGAACTGCACGCCACGCTGAAGGCCGCCGATGCGCGCATGCGCCTGGCGCGGCTGGACGCCGCGTTGGCCGCGGCGCTGGACGGCGTGGCCGAAGCCAAGGGCCGCAGCGAAGCCACGTCGCTGATCGACGCGCTGGGCCTGGCGCAGCACCTGCTGGGGCGCCTGCGCACCGGCTGGTATGCCAGCGGCCTGTGGAGCGCCGATGCCTTCGGCAGCGCGCAGGACGCGGCCGAGGTGGAGGCGGTGGAGGACGAACTCTTCTTCCGCCTGCAGGGCATCGAGCGCGCGATGCGCCTGCGCGCCGGCGCCCTGGCGGACCGCGACACGCAGGTGCTGGAGCGCCTGTGCGAGGACCTGCGAGCCTATTCCGGGTCGCGCCGCTGAGGCAGCGCGCCGCATCGGGCGCGCCGCGCTAGCGGTTCACGTCGACGATGGTGCGTCCGCGCACCTGGCCCTCGATCAGCCTGGGCGCATGGCCGATCACCTGCGTCAGGCCGATCTCGGTGCTCATCGCCTCAAGCTTGGCGGGGTCCAGGTGCCGGGCCATCAGCGCCCAGGCTTCCGTGCGCAGGGCGTTGGTGACGAAGACCGAGTTGATGCCGTAGAGCGTGACGCCGCGCAGGATGAAGGGCATCACCGTGGTCGGGAAGTCGCCGCCCTGGGCCAGCCCGCAGGCCGCCACGGCGCCATTGAAGCGGGTCTGCGCGCAGGCGTTGGCCAGCGTGTGGCTGCCCACCGTGTCCACCACGCCGGCCCAGGTCTCCTTCTGCAGCGGCTTGCCCGCCGCGCTGAGGTCGGCGCGGTCGACGATGCGGGCCGCCCCCAGGTCCGTCAGGTAGCCGCTTTCCTGCGGCCGGCCGGTGGATGCCACCACGCGGTAGCCCAGCGCTGCCAGCAGCGCCACCGCGATGGAGCCGACACCGCCGGCGGCGCCGGTGACCAGCACCTCGCCATCGCCCGGCGCCAGGCCGTGGCGCTGCAGCGCCTGCACGCACAGCGCGGCGGTGAAGCCGGCGGTGCCCACCGCCATCGCGCTGCGCGGCGTGAAGGGCGCGGGGATCTTCAAGAGCCAGCCGGCGTCCACGCGCTGGCGCTGCGTGAGGCCGCCCCAGTGGTTCTCGCCCAGGCCCCAGCCGGTGACCACCACCTTGTCGCCGGCCTGCCATGCCGGGTCGCTGCTGGCGGCGACCGTGCCCGCCAGGTCGATGCCCGGCACCAGCGGCCAGCTGCGCACCACCGCGCCACGGCCGGTGATGGCCAGGGCGTCCTTGTAGTTCAGCGTCGAGTACGCCACGTCCACCGTCACCGCGCGGTCCGGCAGCTGGGCGTCCTGCATCTCGACCAGCTCGGCGCGGGTCTTGCGGTCTTCGGTCTGCGACAGCAGCACGGCCTTGAACATGCGGGTCTCCTCGAGGTTGGCTCGGGGCATGTTCGCACGCAGGGCCCGCCCGCGCTGTCACCGGCGGGCACGCCGGCGTGAGGGGCTTCCGTGGCTACCCGGGGCCTTCAGCCTGCCGCGCGGCCCAGCCCTGCACGATGCGCTGCAGCGCGTCCAGCCCGTCCGTCAGCGCCGCGGGGCCGGGCTGCAGGATCAGCGGCGACTTGATCTCGTGCAGTTCGCCGTTGCGCACCGCGGGCACCTCGGCCCAGCCGGGGCGGGCGGCCACCTGCCCGGGCCTGAACTTCTTGCCGCACCACGAGCCGACGATGATGTCCGGCGCCGCGCGCACCACCTCCAGCGGGTCGGCCACGATGCGGTCACGGCCCAGTGAAGCGGCTGCGCGCTGCGGGAACACGTCGTCCCCGCCGGCGATGCCGATCAGCTCGCTGACCCAGCGGATGGCGCTGATCTGCGGCTCGTCCCATTCCTCGAAGTACACCCGCGGCCGGCGCGGCAGTGCCGCGGTTTCGGCGCGGACCCCGTCGATGCGCGCCTGCAGCTGGGCGGCATAGGCCTCGGCCTTTGCGGCCGCGCCCACCATGGCGCCCAGGCGCTCGACGTAGCCGAGGATGCCTTCCACCGAGCGGTGGTTGCTGATCCACACCTCCACGCCGGCCTTCACCAGCGCGGCGGCGATGTCGGCCTGCATGTCGGAGAAGCCGATCGCCAGGTCCGGCCGCAGGTCCAGGATGCGGTCGATCCGGGCGCTGGTGAAGGCGCTGACGCGCGGCTTCTCCTGCCGCGCCTCGGGCGGCCGCACGGTGAAGCCGGAGATGCCGACGATGCGCTGCTGTTCGCCCAGCGCGTACAGCACCTCGGTGGGCTCTTCGGTGAGGCAGACGATGCGTTCGGGCCGGCGGTTCATCGGCGGGCATTCTGCCGTTGGGGCGGGACGCTCATCCTGCGCGTTGTGGCCCGCCGTGCCGCGGCGATCGCTGTGTACGATCGCCTGGCCGGCGCCAGGGAGGTGCCGGTCAGCCGCCCCGAGGAAAAGCCGCCCGATGCTCAGCGCCCTGCAGGACCTCGCGCCGTGGATGCCCGCGGCCGCCGTGCTGGTGCCGCTGCTGCTCCTGCTGCTGGGCCTGGCGCTGTGGCGCCTGCACCAGCAGCGCGGCCTGGAGGCCGAGAACGCCGAGCTGCGGCAGCTGCAGGCCAAGCGCGAGGAAGACGCCGCCCGCTTGCGCTTCTTCTTCGAGCACTCGCGCGACGGCGTGTTCGTGATCGACCACGAGGCCCGCGTCGTCGAGGCGAACGAGAGCTTTGCCCGCCTCATCGGCCGGCCGCTGCGGGGCGTGGCCGGGCTGCACGTGTGGGATTTCGACCTCGACTTCCCGCGCGAGCGGGCCATCGAGGCGGTGAACCGCGCCACCCCCGAGCTGCAGAGTTTCGAATCGCGCTGGTTCGGCCCGGGCGGGCAGGTGGTGCACGTGGGCATCAGCATCAACCGCGTGGTGTTCTTCGGTCGCCGCCTGGTGCTGGGCGTGGCGCGCGACATCGGCGAGCACAAGCGCGTCGAGGCCGAGCTGGCCCGCCACCGCGACGACCTGGAAGGCGCGGTGGTGGTGCGCACCGCCGAGCTGGCCCGCGCGGTGCAAGCCCATGCCGACAGCGAGTTGCGGCTGCAAGGCCTGAACGAACAACTGGTGGTGGCGCGAGACCGGGCCGAGGCCGCAAGCCGCGCCAAGAGCGCCTTCCTGGCCAACATGAGCCACGAGATCCGCACGCCGATGAACGCCATCATCGGCCT
>CBIHPZ010000078.1:0-10441 GCA_966211865.1 uncultured Aquabacterium sp. | reverse complement strand
CCCCGACTTCTGCGCCATCGACTTCGGCACCTCCAATTCAGCCATTGCGCTGCCCGCGGGCGACGGCGTCCACCTGGTGGACCTGGAGGCCGGCAACCGCACCATGCCGACCGCGGTGTTCTACGACGTCGAAGGGCTGCATGCCCACGAGGACCCCCGCCGCCACTACGGCCGCGCCGCGGTGGCCGCGTACGTTGAAGGGCATGAAGGCCGGCTGATGCGCTCGATGAAGAGCATCCTCGGCTCGACGCTGGCCGACCAGTCGACCGACGTGGGTGCCGGCCGCTCGGTGCGCTACCTGGACATCGTGTCCGGCTACCTGCGCCACCTGAAGACCAAGGCCGAGGCCGAAGCCGGCCGCGCGCTGGACCGCGTGGTGCTGGGCCGGCCGGTCTTCTTCGTCGACGACGACGCCGAGCGCGACGCCGCCGCGCAGGCCGCACTGGAGAAGGCGGCGCGCGAGGTGGGCTTCCGCGAACTGAGCTTCCAGTACGAGCCGATCGCCGCGGCGCTGGACTACGAAACGACCGTGGACCGCGAGCAGCTGGTGCTGGTGGCCGACATCGGCGGCGGCACGTCCGACTTCTCGCTGGTGCGCGTCGGCCCCGAGCAGCGGCAGAAGGTGGACCGCAAGGCCGACATCCTCGGCAACCACGGCGTGCACATCGCGGGCACCGACTTCGACCGCCACATCGAACTGGCCGCCGTGCTGCCGCCCTGCGGCTACCGCGGCCGCGGGCCCACGGGGCGCGAGGTGCCCAGCAAGGTCTATTTCGACCTCGCGACCTGGCACCTGATCAACACGGTCTACGCCCCGGCGCGTGTCTCGGAGCTGCGCCGCATGAAGAGCTTCTACGCCGACGTGGCGCAGCACCAGCGGCTGATGTCGGTGGTCGACCAGCGCCTGGGCCATGCGCTGATCGCACGCGCCGAGAGCGCCAAGATCGCAGTGGCCGACGGCGGCGTGGCGGCGATCGACCTGTCGCTGATCGAACGCGGGCTGGAAGCTTCCATCGACGAGGCGACGGCGGTCAACGCGCTGGACGCCGACCTGGAACGCATCGTCCAGGCGGGCGTGGACACGCTGGCGCAGGCCGGGCTGCCGGCCGAGCGGGTGGACGCGCTGTACTTCACCGGCGGCTCCACCGGCTTCAAGCCGCTCGCCGAGCGCATCGCGGCGCGCTTCCCGTCCGCGCGGGTGATGCGCGGCGACCGCTTCGCCAGCGTGGCGCAGGGCCTGGGCGTGCACGCGCGGCGGGTGTTCGCGGCCGACTGACGGGCCGCGCGGCGGCTCGTCCCTGGCTGCGCCGGGTCGTCCTCGGGCGGCAGCCAGTCCTCAATCAGGGCCTGGCGCAGCCGTTCGAGCCGCCAAGCCCGGGCCTGCACCGTGTCACCGTCCGGACGCGCCGGCGCACGCTGGTGGCCTTGATTCAGCGCCGCGGCCCGCCACCCGGGGGGCGCGGCTTGCGCGGCCCCGAGGACCGCGGCGGTCCGGACGGCCGGGAGGACGGCGCAGCGCGCGGTCGCGACACGTCGGCGATCAGCAGCACGCTGCGCACCAGGTCTTCCACCGCCTCGGGCAGGTCCTGCGGCAGCTCCAGCGTCTCGATTTCGGCCAGCAGCGCCTCGGCGTCTTCCAGGTCGTCGGGATCGAAATGGCGGTACAGCGTGGCCAGCGGCTCAAGGATCTCGTCCTCGTGGCGGTCCATCAGCTCGGTGAAGGTGTCCACCGCCGCGGCGAAGCCGGCCACCCAGGGCAGCACCGTCTCGGACGGGCTCACGTCCTCGTCCAGCTCGTAGACCCAGGGGTCGAACCAGTCGCGCCGCTCGATGGCGCGGTTCAGCTCGGCGTGGCGGCGGCGCACCAGCGCGGCCAGCCGGGCGCGGTCGAAGCCCGCGGGCGGCGCCTTGCCGTCCAGGTCGGTGACGTGGGCCAGCCAGGCGTTTTCGGGCACCGGCCTCGGCTGCAGCAGCACACCGCAGAGGTAGCCGTCCAGCATGACGACGTCCAGCGCGTCGTGCTGCGGCGGCAGGCTGTTGAGCAGCGCGTCCAGCTCGGCCATCTCCTGCTCGCCCAGCGGCTTGGGCGTGGGGGGCGCCGCCGTGGCCGCGGCAGGCGCGCGAGGCGACCGCGGCGGGGGTTTCACGGGGCGGGGCGGCCGGGGTGCATTCATCGCGGCATTGTGGCCTGCCTATGATCGCCGGCATGAGACGACTGGACGCCGCCACCACCCACCAGGCCCTGGGCTGGGCGCCCCTGGTGCGCGCCATCGAACGCACCCTGGCCGACCTGGCCGCGGGGCACGTGCACGCGCCCGAACGGCAGGTGCTGCCGATCGCGCCGGGCACCTCGTGGTTCCTGATGCCGGCGTGGCTGGCCCCGGCGGCGGGGGACCTGGCGGCCATCAAGCTGATCACCTACGCGGCGGACAACGCCTCGCGCGGGCTGCCGGCCATCCTGGGTGACGTGCTGGTGCTGCGCGCCAGCACCGGCGAACGGCTGGCCCTGCTGGACGGGCCGGCCGTCACCGCGCGCCGCACCGCCGCCGTCACGCTGCATGCCGCCCGGCGGCTGGCGCCGCAGCCGGTGGGGCCGCTGCTGGTCATCGGCACCGGCGTGCAGGCGCTGACGCACGTGCTGGCCTTCACCGAGGCGCTGGGCGTCGACGAGGTGTGGGTGCGCGGCCGCACGGAAGCCTCGGCCAGCGCCTTCGCGCAGACCCTGCACCAGCACGGCGTGTTCGCCGAGGTGGCCCCCAACCTGGCGGCGGCGCTGCAGCGCTGCCCGCTGGTGGTGACGGCCACGCCGGCGCAGGCGGTGTGCCTGCAGGGCCAGGTGCGCGACGACGCCTTCGTCGCCGCCATCGGCGCCTTCACGCCCGGGATGATCGAGCTGGACCCGGCGCTGACGCGCGACATCGCCGCCCGCGGCCAGGTGGTGCTGGACAGCCACGCCGCCCGCCACGAAGGCGGTGACCTGATCGCCGCCGGCCTGCCGCTGGCGGCGCTGCCGACGCTGGCCGACCAGCCGGCGCGCCAGGACGGCGGGCCGGTGCTGTTCAAGAGCTGCGGCTCGGCGCTGTGGGACCTGGCGGCGGCCCGATGTGTTGCCGAGCTGTTGCAATCAACTTCTTTCTAGGGATGGCCTCGGGATCAAAGCAGGGGCACAGTCCGGCGAGTTGTTGCCCGCACCCCGTGCTCGCAACAGCGATGCCGGGACTCCCCGTCATCGTGATGGTCCCAACGACGTCCTTTCTTTGAGGACTTCCAAGGCCCGCCGAGCGATCGGCGGGCCTTTTTTTTCGCCCCCGCCCTTCCTTGCCCTCAGGGACCGGCCGCCCGCCCTGGTTCCCAGCCGAAGCCCTCGCGCAGCGCTTCGCGCAGGTAGGCCACCAGCGCCTGCACCGCCCGTGGCACGTAGGGGCTGTAGGGGCGGATGGCGTAAAGGTGTTCGCCGAAGCTGCCCACCGGCACCCAGGCCGGCAGCACCACCTGCAGCTTGGCCGATGCCAATGCCGCTTGCGCACTGAAGTCCGGCAGCAGCGCGATGCCCAGCCCGGCCTGTGCCGCTTCGCGCAGGGCCTCGCTGTTGTTGGCGACGAAGGAGCCACTGACCGGAACGGTCACTTTGGTGTGTGCCGGCACGGCCAGCTTCGCGCCGGCGCGGCCAGCGCGCGGCACCAGCTGCCAGGCCGGCGCCTCGCCGGGGCGCAGGTAGTGCAGGCAGTCGTGTTGGCTCAGGTCGGCGGGCTGGGCCGGCGTGCCGCGGCGGCGCAGGTAGGCGCGGCTGGCCACCAGCACCGAGCGGGTCTCGCACAGGGTCCAGGCCACGTGCGTTTCCGGCGGCGCGTGGGTGTGGCGGATGGCCAGGTCGAAGCCCTCCTGCGCCAGAGGCACCAGGCGGTCGGACAGGTCCAGTTGGATGCGCACCTCGGGGTGGGCGCGCAAGAAGGCCGGCAAGCGCGGCACGATCTGCTGGCGCGCCAGCGCCACCGGCGCGGTGAGGCGCAGGAGCCCGCGCGGCGCCGCCGCCAGGTCCTTGATGCCGGCGAAGGCGGTGCCGATGGCGTCGAAGGCGCCGCGGGTCGCGTCCACCAGCTGCTGGCCGGCCTCGGTCAGCCGCACGCTGCGGGTGGTGCGGTGCACCAGCGGCACGCCGGCGGCGCGTTCCAGCTCGGCGATGCGCGCGCTCATCGCCGCCTTGCTGACGCCCAGGCGCTGCGCGGCGGCGGTGAAGCTGCCCAAGGTGCCGAGCACCGTGAGCCAGTGCAGGTGGGCCCAGAGGGTGTCGACGCGGCGGTGGTCCATGGCTTTTGCTGTTCGGGGCAACGACGAACGATTGTTCAGCATCGCGAACAATGAATCCACCGCGGGGCGGCTACCGGAGGGCGGGTGGGACTCCTAGACTTGCCGGCTTCCGCGCCGGAAAAGGCGCATGTCCATGCAAGGAGACGCAGCCATGGGTGCCCCCGAAGCCTTCACCGCCACCACCGACGTCGGCCACTTCATCGGCGGTCGCACCGTGACCGGCGCCTCCGGCCGCCAGCAGGCGGTCTACAACCCGTCCACCGGCCGCGTCGCGCGCCAGGTGGCGCTGGCCTCCACCGACGAAGTGGCCGCCGCGGTGGCTGCCGCCAAGGCCGCCTTCCCGGCCTGGGCCGAGATGCCGCCGATCCGCCGCGCCCGCGTGCTCAACAACTTCCTGGCGCTCTTGAACCAGCACCGCGACACGCTGGCCGCGATGATCAGCGCCGAGCACGGCAAGGTCTTCACCGACGCGCAGGGCGAGGTCTCGCGCGGCATCGACATCGTCGAATTCGCCTGCGGCGCGCCGCAGCTGCTGAAGGGCGACTACACCGACCAGGTGTCGACCGGCATCGACAACTGGACCTTGCGCCAGCCGCTGGGCGTGGTGGCCGGCATCACGCCCTTCAACTTCCCGTGCATGGTGCCGCTGTGGATGTTCCCGCTGGCGCTGGTCACGGGCAACACCTTCATCCTGAAGCCGAGCGAGCGCGACCCGTCGCCGTCGCTCTTCATGGCCGAGCTGCTGAAGCAGGCCGGGCTGCCCGATGGCGTCTTCAACGTCGTGCAGGGCGACAAGGTGGCCGTGGACGCGCTGCTGACGCACCCCGACGTCAAGGCGCTCTCCTTCGTCGGCTCGACGCCGATCGCGCAATACATCTACGAGACCGGCGCCCACCACGGCAAGCGCGTGCAGGCCCTGGGCGGCGCGAAGAACCACATGGTGGTGATGCCCGACGCCGACATCGGACAGGCGGTGGACGCGCTGATCGGCAGCGCCTACGGCTCGGCGGGCGAGCGCTGCATGGCGATCTCGGTCGCGGTGCTGGTGGGCGACGTGGCCGACAAGATCGTGCCGCTGCTGGCCGAGCGCGCGAAGGCGCTGAAGGTGACGAACCCGATGGACCTCTCGGCCGAGATGGGCCCGATCGTCACGAAGCAGGCCAAGGAGCGCATCGAGGGCTACATCGCCACCGGCGTGGAGGAAGGCGCGAAGCTGGTCGTCGATGGCCGCGGCCTCAAGGTGCCTGGGCTGGAGGACGGCTTCTTCACCGGCGGCACGCTGTTCGACCACGTGACGCCGGCCATGCGCATCTACAAGGAAGAGATCTTCGGCCCGGTGCTGTCCTGCGTGCGGGCCAAGGACTTCGCGGAAGCGGTGCAGCTGGTCAACGACCATGAGTACGGCAACGGCGTGTCCTGCTTCACCAGCGACGGCGGCGTGGCGCGCGAGTTCTCGCGCCGGGTGCAGGTGGGCATGGTGGGCATCAACGTGCCGATCCCGGTGCCGATGGCCTGGCACGGCTTCGGCGGCTGGAAGCGCAGCCTGTTCGGCGACATGCACGCCTACGGCGAGGAAGGCGTGCGCTTCTACACCAAGCAGAAGAGCGTGATGCAGCGCTGGAGCGAGAGCATCGGCAAGGGCGCGGAGTTCGCGTTCCCGGTGTCGAAGTGAACTGAAGGCGACGCCGCGCCGCTCCGCCCGCCCCGGGTGCTAACCCGCTTTGGGCGCGTCCGCGGGCGGCAGCGCTTCACGCAGGCGCGCCACCAGGGCCGTGACGGCGGCGGCCAGCACCTCGTGCGCGCGCAGCCGCTCGGCCACCGGCGCGGCGTGGTCGTCGCACAAGGCTTCCAGCACCGCGGCCAGCGCCTGCACCCGCACCGCGCCCACGGTGGCGCTGGCGCCGCGCAGTGAATGCGCCCGCTCGCGGGTGGGCAGGTCGGGCTCGCCTTCCGGCTCGGCCGGCGGCGGCAAGGGCTGGGCATAGATCTCGGCAAAGCGGCCCAGCATGTGGCGGTACATGGGCACACGGTTGCCGCACTGGCGCAAGCCGGCCACCACGTCGAGGCCGTCGATGCCGGCCAGCGCTTGCAGTTCCGGCGGCGCGGCGCCTGCGGTGGTGGGTCGGGCGATCGGGTCCATGGGGTGGCAAAAGCATCCGACAGCGCGGGCGGCGGGTCAAGCCTCGGGCCTGTGTCAAGCGCTACAAGCGCTCGGTCTCGCCGCCCCGCGGCTGCCACTTCATCAGCCGCCGTTCGATGCGGCCCACGGCGCCGTCCAGCACCAGCGCGAACGCCGTGAGCACCAGGATGCCGGCCATCACGGTGTTGATGTCGAACACGCCTTCGGCCTGGTGGATGAGGTAGCCGACGCCGCTGGCCGAGCCCAGGTATTCACCGACCACCGCGCCGACGAAGGCCAGGCCCACGCTGGTGTGCAGCGAGCTGAACACCCAGCTCGTGGCGCTGGGCAGGTAGACGTGGCGCAGCAGCTGCCGCGGCGAAGCGCCCAGCATGCGCGCGTTGGCCAGCACCACCGGGCTCACCTCCTTCACGCCCTGGTAGACGTTGAAGAAGACGATGAAGAACACCAGCGTGACGCCCAGCGCCACCTTGCTGGCAATGCCGAGCCCGAACCACACCGCGAAGATCGGCGCCAGGATGATGCGCGGCATCGAGTTCAGCGCCTTGATGTAGGGCTCCAGCAGCGCACTGGCCATCGGCTGCAGCGCCAGCCAGAGGCCGAAGCCGAGGCCGAAGAGCGCGCCGAAGGCGAAGGCCAGCACGGTCTCCACCAGCGTCACCCAGAGGTGGGCGTAGATGTCCGCGTCGCGCACGAACCAGGCCCAGATGCGGCCGAACACCTTCACCGGCTCGCCGAAGAAGAAGGCCGCCTGCTGGTCGTTCTCGAAGACGATGGGCGGCACCAGGCCCGGCGTGGTCAGCACGTGCCACAGCGCGAACACCGCCACCAGCAGGCCGACCTGCCAGACGCGCAGGTTGCGGGGGTTGGGCTTCACCGATTGCCACATGAGCTCACGCTCCCTTGGGCTGCAATTGCTGCTGGTAGCCCTTCAGCACCTCGTCGCGCAGCACGCTCCAGATGGCGTTGTGCAGCTCGATGAAGCGCGGCGTGGTGCGCACCTCGGCCACGTCGCGCGGGCGGGCCAGGTCGATCGTGAACTCGCCGATCGGCCGCGACGCGGGACCAGCGCTCATCACCACCACGCGGTCGCTCATCGCGATGGCCTCGTCCAGGTCGTGGGTGATGAAGAGCACGGCCTTTTTCTTCTGCTGCCACAGCGCCAGCACCTCGTTCTCCATCAGCTGCCGGGTCTGGATGTCCAGCGCCGAGAAGGGCTCGTCCATCAGGATGATGTCGGGGTCCAGCACCAGCACCTGGGCCAGGCTGGCGCGCTTGCGCATGCCGCCGGACATCTGGTGCGGGTAGCGGTCGCCGAAACCGCCCAGGCCCACGCGGCGCAGCCAGTCCTCGGCCTGCGCCTGGGCGTCTTCGGTGGACGCGCCGCGGAATTCCAGCCCGGCCATCACGTTGGCCAGCGCGCTGCGCCAGGGCATCAGGCTCTCGGCCTGGAACATGTAGCCGGCGCGGGTGTTCAGGCCGGCCAGCGGCTGGCCGAACACCTCGACCGTGCCGGTGCTGGGCTGCAGCAGCCCGGCACCGACGTTCAGCAGCGTGCTCTTGCCGCAGCCGGTGGGGCCGACGACCGAGACGAATTCGCCGGCGCCGACGGTCAGCGAGACTTCCGCCACCGCGGTATAGCGCTGGCCCGGCTTGTCGCGCGAGACGAAGGTGCAGCTGACGTCCGACAGCCGCAGCGCGGGTGGATTGACCATGCCCTGGCCGCTCATCCTTTCGGGTATTTCGCGTTCGCCGCCTTGACGAAGTCGTTGGTGTAGACCGCCTTCAGGTCGATCGTGGCCTTGCCGATCTCGGGGTCGATGCTGGCCAGGGCGCGGCGCGCGGTTTCCGCACCGGCCTCGGGGAACAGGCCGTCGGGCGACAGCGCGCCCTTGGCGGCGAGGAAGGCATCGATGTAGACCGCGCGGTCGCCCAGCAGGTAGCTTTCCGGCACGGTCTTGATGATCTCGCCGGGGCCGGCGGCCTGGATCCACTTGTCGGCCCGCACGATGGCGTTGACCAGCGCCTGCACCGTCTTCGGGTTCTTGTCGACGAAGGCCTGCGGCACGTACAGGCAGGCCGCGGGCATCGGACCGCCGAAGACCTTGTCGGCCTCGGCCACGATGCGGGTGTCGGAGACGATCTTCAGGTCGTTCGAACGCTGCAGCAGCGAGATGACCGGGTCGAGGTTGGAGATGGCGTCGATCTGCCCCGCGCGCATCGCCGCCACCGCGCCGTTGCCCGCGCCCACGCCGATGATGCTGACGTCGCTGGGCTTCAGCCCCGCCTTCGCCAGCACGAAGTTGGTCATCACGTTGGTCGAGCTGCCGGGGGCGGTGACGCCGATCTTCTTGCCCTTGAGATCCGCCACCGTCTTGAAGTTCGGCATGGTCTTGGGGTTCACGCCCAGCACGATCTGCGGCGCGCGGCCCATCAGCACCACGGCGCGCAGCTTCTGGCCTTTGGGCTGCATGTTGACGGTGTGCTCGAAGGCGCCGCTCACCACGTCCGCACTGCCGCCGACCAGCGCGCGCAGGGCCTGCGAGCCGCCGGCGAAGTCGACGATGGACACCTCCAGCCCCTCGGCCTTGAAGTAGCCCAGCTGCTCGGCGATGGTGAGCGGCAGGTAGTACAGCAGGTTCTTGCCGCCGACGGCCAGCGTCAGCTTGGGCTTTTCAAGCGCCGGCGCCTGGGCGAACAGCGGCGCGGCGAGCAGCGACGAGGAGGCGGCAACGAAGGTACGGCGGCGAAGCGTCATGGTGGTGTTCGAGGGTGCTGCGGGCCAAAACGGACCACTGTAGCGAAGCCGCAGAATCGGCACATGAGCACATCCACTGTCCTGGTCACCGGTGGGGGCCGCGGCATCGGCGCCGCGACCGCCCGGCTCGCCGCGGCGCGCGGCTTCGACATTGCGATCAACTACCAGCGCGATGCCGCCGCGGCCGAGCGCGTGGCGGACGAGGTGCGTGCCCTGGGCCGCCGCGCCTTGTGCGTGCAGGCCGACGTGGCGGACGAAGCCGCGGTGCACGCGATGTTCCGCCGGCTGGACGGCGAAATGCCGCGCCTGTCGGGGCTGGTGAACAACGCCGGCATCGTCGCGATGAAGGCGCGGCTGGACGACATGGACGTGGCGCGCTGGCGCCGCATGTTCGACACCAACGTCATCGGCACCCTGCTGTGCGCGCAACTGGCGGTGAAGCGCATGAGCACCCGCCACGGCGGCGCGGGCGGCGCCATCGTCAACCTGTCCAGCGTCGCCGCCACCTTGGGCGCGCCGGCGATGTACGTGGACTACGCGGCCAGCAAGGGCGCCGTGGACGTGTTCACCATCGGTCTGGCGCGCGAACTGGCGGCCGAGGGCGTGCGCGTGAACGCGGTGCGCCCCGGCATCATCGACACCGACATCCACGCCGCCAGCGGCGACCGCGACCGGCCGCAGAAGGCGGCGGAAGCCATCCCGATGCAGCGCCCGGGCCGCGCCGAGGAGATCGCCACCGCCATCGTGTGGCTGCTGTCCGACGAGGCCAGCTACACCACCGGCGCGCTGCTGGACGTGACGGGTGGGCGTTAGGAACCCGCCGCCTCAGAAGCGCAATTCACCGCGCAAGGTCACCGTGGTGAAGCTCCTGGCCACCGTGTCCTGCGTCTGCCAGCCGCCGTTGGCCAGGTAGACCGTGCTGCCGGTCTCGTAGTCCAGCGGCGCGGCGTTGGACACCGACAGGCGCGCGCTGGCCGTGGGGCCGAAGCGCCACAGCGCGTAGGCGTCCACCACCCGCTTGCGACCCTGCCGATACTGCTGGTCGTCGATCTGCTGGATGACGATGACCGGCGTGTAGTTGAAGTTCCCGCCCACGGTCAGCGGCGTGCCGCGCAGCGGCCAGTCGAAGCCGAGGTTGGCGGTGTAGCGCGGCTGCTGGTCAAGGCGGTTGTTGGGGCCTTGCACGCCGTCCACCCGCGACCACAGCAGGCTCAGGTTGCCGCGCAGCGAGACGG
>CBIHPZ010000077.1:0-10470 GCA_966211865.1 uncultured Aquabacterium sp. | reverse complement strand
GACACCGGCGTCTACGAAGGCGGCGAGATCCCGATGTTCTACGACTCGATGATCGCCAAGCTCATCGTGCACGGGAAGGACCGCAACGACGCCATCAAGAAGATGCGCGAGGCGCTGAACGGCTTCGTGATCCGCGGCATCTCCAGCAACATCCCCTTCCAGTCGGCGCTGCTGGCGCACCCGAAGTTCGCCACCGGCGACTTCAACACCGGCTTCATCGCCGAGCACTACCCCCAGGGCTTCAAGGCCGAGGACGTGCCGCACGACGACCCGGATTTCCTGGTGGCACTGGCGGCCGCTGCGAATCGGCGTTATCTGGAACGCGCCGCGGGCATCAGCGGGCAGATGCCGGGGCATGGCGTGCAGATCGGCGACCAGTTCGTGGTCGTGGTGAAAGGGCAGGGCGGCCAGCATGCCCACCACCCCGTGCGCGTGCAGCAGAACGGCGAACTGGTGGTGACCGTGGGCAGCAAGCGCTACGCGCTGGCCAAGGACTGGCGCTTCCGCTCCATCCGCGCCAGCGGCACGTGCAACGGGCGGCCCTTCGTCGCGCAGATCGAGCGCCAGGGCCTGTGGCTGGCGGTCTCGCACAACGGCCGCCGCATCGACGCGCAGGTGATGAGCCCGCGCGCCGCCGACCTGCTGCGCGTGATGCCCTTCAAGGCGCCGGCCGACATGAGCCGCTTCCTGCTCTCGCCGATGCCGGGCCTCCTGGTCAACATCGCGGTCAAGCCCGGGCAGTCCGTGCAGGCAGGTGAACGGCTCGCGGTCATCGAAGCGATGAAAATGGAGAACATCCTCACCGCCGCGCAGGACGGCACGGTGGCCGAGGTGCTGGCGAACCAGGGCGAGAGCCTGTCGGTCGACCAGCCCATCCTGCGCTTCGCCTGACAGGGCGATGGCGCAGGGGCCGCGCCACCCCGGGTGACGCGGCCCTTCATTGCATTTCTGGAGTACCGCTTGACCGAAACCGTCGCCCCCACCGAGGTCCAACAGGGCCACAAAGCCCACCAGGCCCACGAGGCCCACGAGGCCCATGAGGCCCATCACGCGATTCGCATCGTTCCCCGCACCGCGCCCATCGCCACGCCGCGCGAAGGCTGGACGCCCGAGCGCGTCGAGGCGCTGCTGGCGCTGCCCTTCATGGACCTGGTGCACCAGGCGCAGACGGTGCACCGCGCGCACTGGCCGCAGGCCGACGTCGAGCTGGCCTCGCTGCTGTCGGTGAAGACCGGCGGCTGCCCGGAGGATTGCGGCTACTGCCCGCAGTCCATCCACCATCCCACGGGCGTGCAGGCCACCAAGATGATGGAGCCGGACGAGGTGGTGGCCGCGGCCCGTGCCGCGCGCGATGCCGGCGCCTCGCGCTTCTGCATGGGCGCGGCCTGGCGCAGCCCCAACGACCGCGACATCGAGAAAGTGGCCGTTCTAGTCCGTGAAGTACGCGGCCTGGGGCTGGAGACCTGCGTCACGCTGGGCATGCTGAAGCCGCAGCAGGCCGAGGCCTTGAAGGACGCCGGCCTCGACTTCTACAACCACAACCTGGACAGCGCGCCCGACTTCTACGACAAGATCATCGGCACCCGCGAATACCAGGACCGCCTGGACACGCTGCAGCACGTGCGCGACGCCGGCATCAAGGTGTGCTGCGGCGGCATCCTCGGCATGGGCGAGACGCGGGCGCAGCGCGCCGGCCTGATCGCGCAGCTGGCCAACCTGGACCCCGCGCCGGAATCGGTGCCCATCAACAACCTGGTGCGCGTGGGCGGCACGCCGCTGGAAGGCCAGGAGCCGGTCGATCCGTTCGAGGTCGTGCGCGTGATTGCGGCAGCGCGCATCACCATGCCGACCTCGCGCGTGCGCCTGTCCGCCGGCCGGCGCGAACTGGGCGACGGCATCCAGGCGCTGTGCTTCATGGCCGGCGCCAATTCCATCTTCTATGGCGACAAGCTGCTGATCACCGGCAACCCGGACGTCATCGACGACCGGGCCCTGTTGAAGCGGCTGGACCTGCCCATCAGCTCGGAACTGAAGAACTGAAGACACCAGCCCCCGCCGGCTCGGTCGGAAGGGGCTCGCACCGCAGTGCAACGCACGGAGCTCACCCAGTGAACACGACGGCAGCCAAGCCCTTTCGCATCCTCGGCATCCAGCAGATCGCCATCGGCGGCCCGGACAAGCAGCGGCTGAAGTCGCTGTGGGTCGACATGCTGGGCCTGTCCGTGAAAAGCACCTTCGTCAGCGAACGCGAGAACGTCGACGAAGACATCTGCGCGCTGGGCCAGGGCCCGCATGCGGTGGAAGTGGACCTGATGCAGCCGCTGGACCCCGGGAAGAAGCCGGCGGTGCATGCCACGCCGCTCAACCACGTGGGCTTGTGGGTCGACGACCTGAAGAAGGCGGTGGCGTGGATGACGGCGAACGGCGTTCGCTTCGCCCCCGGCGGCATCCGTCCCGGCGCCGCGGGCCACGACATCTGCTTCATCCACCCGAAGGCGAACGACGAGTTCCCGATCGGTGGTGAAGGCGTGTTGATCGAACTGGTGCAGGCGCCGCCGGACGTGATCGCGGCGCTGGGCTGAGGCACCCGCCCCCAGCCCGCTGCGTTCGCAGCCCCGAGGGGTGCCGAGCCAGCGTGGGCATCGCCCTGCGCCGGCTGAAGTGCCTCAGCCCTCTCGCTTGGGCAGCCGGATGACGCGGGTGCGCTGGAACCAGGCCTGGTTCATGCGGTTCAGGAAGTCCGGCGTGATCTGGTGGCCGGCCTGGTCGCCGATCAGCGCTTCACTGCCGCAGCGCGGGCACAGTGCGGTGTCGCCGCCCGCGGTGTCCGGGTTGTCCAGCTGGTCGATGTCCAGCCCGGTCCAGGCCACGATCTCGGTGGTCTCGAAGATGCCGATGCAGTTGCAGCAGCCGCAGAGCCGGCTGGATTCCAGCTCGGCCCGGTTCTTCGAGGTGTGGCGATGCGCTTCGAGCAGAGGGTTCATGTCGAAAGTCCCAGCGGCGGCGTTGTGGGTGCGGGGCGCCAGCGGCCCCTTCGTGCGCAAGGAGCTTAGTGCGCACACCCCACAGCGTCCATTCGCACTTTTCCACCGGGTGACTTGCGGCCACCCCCTGAACCGGTGGGTCAGCCGGTGTTGCGCAGGCCCGCCGCGATGCCGTTGATCGAGATGTGGATGCCGCGCTGCACCCGCTCGTTGGCCGGGTCCTTGTCTTTGCGCTGGCGGTAGCGCCGCATCAGTTCCACCTGCAGGTGGTTCAGCGGATCGAGGTAGGGGAAGCGGTGCTCGATGGACCGCGCCAGCGCCGGGTTGCTCTGCAGGCGCTCGGCCTCGCCGGTGATCAATGACAGCGCGGCCTGCGTGCTTTCCCACTCGGTGCGGATGGCGTTGAAGATGCGCTTGGCCACCTTCGGGTCTTCCACCAGTTCGACATAGCGCGCGGCGATGCGCAAATCGCTCTTCGCCAGCACCATGTCCAGGTTGGACAGCAGCGTGCGGAAGAAGGGCCACTGCTTGTACATGCGCTGCAGCAGGTCGAGCTTGGGTCTACGCCCCGCGCCTTCGCCCAGGAAGGACTCGATGGCCGAGCCAAAGCCACACCAGCCCGGCAGGGCCACGCGGCACTGGCCCCACGAGAAGCTCCAGGGGATGGCGCGCAGGTCTTCGATGGCGCGCGTGGCCTTGCGTGAAGCCGGCCGCGAGCCGATGTTGAGTTCGGCGATCTCGCGGATCGGCGTGGCGGCGAAGAAATAATCCGTGAAGCCGGGGGTCTCGTAGACCAGCGCGCGGTAGGCCGCGAAGCTGGCTTCGCTGATCGCCGCGGCGGCGTCCAGGAAGGACTTCGGCGCGCCGTGCCGGTTCGACGGGCTGGGGTTCAGCAGCGTGGCTTCCAGCGTGGCGGCGACCAGCGTTTCCAGGTTGCGGCGGCCGATCTCCGGGTGCGCGTACTTCGAGCCGATGACCTCGCCCTGCTCGGTCAGGCGGATCTGCCCGCGCACCGTGCCGGGGGGCTGCGCCAGGATGGCCTGGTAGCTGGGGCCGCCGCCGCGGCCCACCGTGCCGCCGCGGCCATGGAAGAGCCGCAAGGTGAGCCCATGCGATTCGGCCAGCGGGTCGAACAGGGCCACCAGCGCCAGCTCGGCGCGGTACAGCTCCCAGTTGCTGGTGAAGAAGCCGCCGTCCTTGTTGCTGTCGCTGTAGCCCAGCATGATGTCCTGCTCGCAGCCGCTGCGGCAGATCAGCTCCAGGATGCCGGGCAGGGCGTAGAAGCCGCGCATCACCTCGGCGGCGATGCGCAGGTCGCCGATGGTCTCGAAGAGTGGCACCACGATCAGCGCGTTGGTCGCACCGTCGTCCAAGGTGCCGGTGAGAAGGCCGCTCTCTTTCTGCAATAGCAGCACCTCGAGCAGGTCGCTCACCGTCTCGGTGTGGCTGATGATGTAGTGGCGCAGTGCTTCGCGGCCATAGCGCTTCAGCATCTCGCCGGCGCATTCGAAGATGGCGAGCTCGCTCTGCGCCAATTCCGAGTACGCCGCGCCACGCACGCGCAGCGGCCGCGCGTCGTTCAGCAGCTTCATCAGCAGCGCCTGGCGCGCGTTCTCGTCCAGCGCCGAATAGTCGGCTTCGATGCGCGCGGCCTTCAGCAGCTCGGCCACCACGGCCTCGTGCTTGTCCGAGCTTTGGCGCAAATCCACGGTCGCCAGGTGGAAGCCGAAGACCTGCACCGCGCGCTGCAGCGGCGCCAGGCGCGGGCCGATCAGCGCCTGCGCATGGTGCGAACGCAGCGAGGCCTCGATCACCTGCAGGTCGGCCAGGAACTCGGCCGGGCTGCGGTACGGGTTCTGCGGGGCCACGGCGTGGCGCAGCGCTTCGGTGCCGGTCAGCTCGTGCAGCGTGGCGGCCAGGCGCGAGTACATGCCGATCAGCGCGCGGCGGTAGGGCTCGTCCTCGCGGTGCGGGTTGGTGTCGGGCGAGCTGTCGGCCAGCGCGCGCATCTCCGGCGTCACCGGCGCCAGCATGTTGCTGATCGACAGCTCCGCGCCCAGCACGTGCACCTCGGTCAGGTAGAAGCGCAGCGCCACCTCGGCCTGGCGCGCCAGCGCCTGCTGCAAGGTGGCGGCGCTGACGTTGGGGTTGCCGTCGCGGTCGCCGCCGATCCAGTGGCCCATGCGCAGGAAGCTGGGCACGGCGTGGCCGTTCAGCGACTGCTCGATCTCGCGGTACAGCTTGGGGATCTGGCGCAGGAAGGTGGCCTGGTAGTAGCTCAGCGCGTTCTCGATCTCGTCGGCCACGGTGAGCTTGGTGTAGCGCAGCATGCGGGTCTGCCACAGCTGGGTGACGCGGGCGCGGATCAGGTCCTCGTTGTCGCGCAGCTCGCGCTCGGTGTGCAGCTCGTCCCGCTGGCCCACCAGTTCGGCGATGGCGCGCTCGGCGTCCAGGATGCTCTTGCGCTGCACCTCGGTCGGGTGGGCCGTGAGCACCGGGGAGATGTAGGCGTGCTGCAGCGTCTGCACCACGTCGGCGGCGCGCACGTCCGCCTTGTGCAGGCGCTCGAAGGTCATGGCGAGCGACCCTTCCTGCAAATGGCCCTGGCGCTCGTGGTGCAGGCGGCGGCGCACGTGGTGGCGGTCTTCGGCGATGTTGGCCAGGTGCGAGAAATAGCTGAAGGCGCGGATGACGCTGACGGTCTGGTCGCTCGACAGGTTCTTCAGCAGCCGGTCCAGCACGCGGCCGGCCGAGGCGTCCTTCTTCAGCCGGTAGGCCACCGACAGCTGGCGCACCCGCTCCACCAGCTCGAAGGCGTCCTTGCCTTCCTGCTCCCGGATCACGTCGCCCAGGATGCGGCCGAGTAACCGGATATCGTCGACCAGCGGCTTGTTTTTCGCCGCGGCGTCGTGGGCGTCGAGCTTGGGGGCGCTCGGTTCAGTGTCGGCAGGGCGGCGGGGCGTGCGGGGCATCGGGCGCTCCAGGTGATGTAACCGGGTTACCAATCGGCAATGTTGCGGATGGTAGCAGCGCGGCCACCGGCATGGCCAGTACGGCCTGTGCAATCAAGGGCCCCTAGCGATAATCGCGCCACGATGAATGCACTGAAGATCGCCACCCGCGAAAGCCGCCTCGCCCTCTGGCAGGCCGAACACGTCCGCGACCTGCTGGTGCAGCGCTTCGGCCTGGGGGTCGAGCTGCTGGGCATGACCACCCGTGGCGACCAGATCCTCGACCGCACGCTGTCCAAGGTCGGCGGCAAGGGCCTCTTCGTGAAGGAGCTGGAGGTGGCGCTGGAAGAAGGCCGCGCGCACCTCGCAGTGCATTCACTGAAGGACGTGCCGATGGAGCTGCCCGCCGGCTTCGAGCTGGCCGCCGTGCTGGAACGTGAAGACCCGCGCGACGCCTTCGTCTCGAATCGCTTCGCGTCCCTGGATGAACTGCCGCAGGGTGCGGTGGTGGGCACCTCCAGCCTGCGCCGCGTGGTGCAGCTGATGAACCTGCGGCCCGACCTGGACATCCAGCCGCTGCGCGGCAACCTGGACACGCGGCTGCGCAAGCTGGACGAGGGCGGCTACGACGCCATCGTGCTCGCCGCCGCCGGCCTGAAGCGCCTGGGCCTGGCCGCGCGCATCCGCGCTTGCTTCGAGCCCGAGCGCATGATCCCGGCCGCCGGCCAGGGCGCGCTGGGCATCGAGGTGCGCACGTCGGAAACCGCCTTGCGTGCGCAACTGGCCCAGCTGACGCACCAGCCCACCTGGCTGTGCGCCCATGCCGAGCGTGCCGTGTCCCGCGCCCTGGGTGGCAGCTGCAGCATGCCGCTGGCCGCGCACGCCACCTGGGCCGACGGGCAGCTGTCGATGGATGCAGCCATCGGCCATCCGGAGCGGCCGGCCGAGCCGCTGCTGCGCGTGGCGGTGAAGGGCGCCGCGCCGGATGCCGCCGCGGCCACCGCGCTGGGCGAGGCCGCCGCGGCCCGCCTGCGCGAAGCCGGCGCCGCGTCGTACCTGGCGCAGGCCTGACGCCGGCCGTGGGCACCGCCAGCACGGCGCAAGCCGGTGTGCGGCCGCCGGTGCGCGTGATCGTCACGCGCCCACAGCCGCAGGCCGCGCAATGGGTGGCGCAATTGGCCGCGCTGGGCCAGCCGGCGGCGGCGCTGCCGCTGCTGGGCATCGCGGACGCGCCCGATGCGGCCGCCGTCTCCGCGGCCTGGCAACAGCTGCCGGCCTGCGCGCTGGCGATGTTCGTCAGCCCCAGCGCGGTCGAGCGCTTCGCCGCCCACCAGCCTTCGGGCCGGGCCTGGCCCGAAGGCGTGCTGGCCGGCAGCACCGGCCCGGGCACCCACGCTGCGCTGCTGGCCGCGGGCGTGCCGGCGGCGGCCATCGTCACGCCGCCGGTGGCCGCGGGGCGTTTCGATTCCGAGGCGCTGTGGGCCGAACTGGCCGGCCGGCGCGACTGGTCCGGCACGCAGGCGCTGATCGTGCGCGGCGAAGGCGGCCGCGACTGGCTGGCCACCACCTTGGTGCAGCAGGGCGCGCAGGTGCATTTCGTCGAGGCCTACCGCCGCACCGCCCCGGTGCTGGACGCGCAAGGCCAGGCGCTGCTGGCGGCTGCGCTGTCCGCGCCTGCGGCCCATGCCTGGCTCTTCAGCAGCAGCGAAGCCGCGCGTCATCTGCCGGACCTGGCGCCCGGCGCCGACTGGTCGTCCGCCTGGGCCCTGGCCACGCACGAGCGCATTGCCGACGCCGCCCGCGGCCTCGGCTTCGGCCTTGTCGAGCGCGTCGATCCCTCGCCCGCGGCCGTCTCGGCACACATCACCCGGGCCCTACAATCCGCGCGACCGTGAACGACACCGCAACGACCACCGAGCGTGGTGCCGAGTCCACCGCCGTGAGCGTTGCGCCGGCACCCCCCATCCCCCCTGAAACCGCTGCCACCAGCCTGTCGCGGCGTGGTGCCTTCATCGGCGCGGTGCTCGTCGGCGCGGCCGCCGTGGCCAGCCTGACGCTGGCGATCCACAGCCAACAACGCGTGAAGTCGCTGGAGCAGGAGCTGGTCAAGCGCCAGCAGGACAGCCAGGGCCAGGTCATCGAGGCGCGCGCCGCCGCCAAGCAGGCCCAGGACATCTCGCACGCGGCCGAAGCCAAGGTGGCCCTGCTCGAAGCCCGCGTGGCCGAGACCGCATTGCAGCGCAGCCAGCTCGAGGAGCTGATCCAGCAGCTGTCCCGCTCGCGCGACGAGAACGTGCTGGCCGACGTCGACTCGGCCATCCGCGTCGCGGCCCAGCAAAGCGCCATCACCGGCAGCGCCGAGCCGCTGATCGGCGCGCTGCGCCAGGCCGAGGAACGCATCGCCCGCATCAACCAGCCGCGAACCGAGCGCGTGCGCCGCGCCATCTCGCGCGACATCGACCGCGCCCGCGCCGTCGCGCAAACCGACATCGCCAGCCTCGCGATCAAGCTCGACGAGGTGGTGCGCCTGACCGACGACATGCCGCTGCTGTCGCAGCCCGAGCGGCGGGGTGCCTCCGCTCCGGCCGCGGGCGCTTCCGGCCCGCGCGGCGCGCGGCCGCTGCCGCCGGGCACCGGCGATGGCGACGGTGATAACCGCTATCTGACGTGGCTGTCCGACACCTGGAGCACCGTCTCCGGCCGCGTCTGGTCTGAAGTGCGCTCGCTGGTGCGCGTCACCCGCATCGAGAACCCCGAGGCCGTGCTGGTCGCGCCCGAGCAGGCCTGGTTCCTGCGCGAGAACATCAAGCTGCGCCTGCTCAACGCACGCCTGGCGTTGATGTCGCGCCAGTTCGACACCGCCCAGTCCGACCTGCGCGACGTGCAGTCCGCGCTGGACCGCTACTTCGACCGCAGCTCGCGCCGCGTGGCCAGCGCCACCGAGCTGGTGAAGCAGGTGGCCGGCCAGGCCCGGCAGATGAGCCTGCCGCGGCCCGACGAGACCCTGGCCGCCATCGCCGCGGCCCAGGCCGGTCGCTGACCCTCCGCACGCTCGACCGATGCGAACCATCATCTGGCTCGTGCTGCTGTTCGTGGTGGCCGTGGTGTCCGCGCTGACCTTCGGCGACAACGACGGCATGGCCTCGTTCTACTGGGGCGCGTGGCGGCTGGACATGTCGCTGAACTTCTTCGTGCTGGCGGCGCTGGCCATCGGCTTCGTCATCGTCTCGGCGGCGCAGGCCATCAGCGCCCTGGTGGGGCTGCCGGCCCGCGCGCGTGAATGGCGCGCCTTGCGCGTGGAGCGCGGCGCACAGGCCGCGCTGCGCGAGGCGCTGACCGAATTCTTCGGCGGCCGCTACAGCCGCGCGACCAAGGCCGCCCAGCGTGCGCTGGCGGCGCGCGACGACGCGTCCGGCCCCATCGCCCAGCGCGAGTTCCAGGTGCTGGCCCACCTGCTGGCCGCCGCCAGCCTGCACCGCCTGCAGGACCGCGGCCGGCGCGATGCGCTGCTGGCCCGCGTCGTCAAGCCCGGCCAGCGTGCCAGCGGGCCGGTGGAAGAGGGCGCGCGGCTGCTGGCCGCCGAATGGGCGCTGGACGACCGCGACGCCGAGCGTGCGCAGGTCTGGCTGGCTGACCTGCCCCCTGGCGTCGCCCGCCGCACGCAGGCCCTGCGCCTGAAGCTGCAGGCCGCCCGCCTGGCGCGGCGTCCACTGGAAGCGCTGCACACCGCCCGCCTCTTGGCCAACCACCAGGCCTTCTCGGCGGTGGCCGCGCAAGGCCTGCTGCGCTCGCTGGCCTTCGAGGTGCTGGACGATGCCTTCGACATCGAACAGCTGCGCCGCGCCTGGCAGGGATTTGACGCGGCCGACCAGCGCGATCCGTTCGTCGCAGCGCGTGCGGCCCGCCGCGCCGCGATGCTGGGCCACCCGGGTGAAGGCTGCCTGTGGCTGCGCCCGCTGTGGGACCGCCTGGCCGAATTGGGCGTGGACGGCCGTGCGCAGGTGGCGCTGGCGCTGATCGACGCCGCATCGGCCGCGGGGGCCGACTGGCTGCCGCGCGTCGAAGCCGCGCAGCAGCAGCACCCCGGCGAGCCCGCGGTGCAGGCCGCCACCGGGGCCGTTCTTTTTGAGCGTCAGCTCTGGGGCAAGGCGCGGCGGCCGCTTGAACTGGCCGCGAAGGACGCGACGCTGGACGCCCGCGCGCGCCGCCGTGCCTGGCGCACGCTGGCCACGCTGGCCCGTGAAGAGGGTGACGAAGAACGCGCGGCCAGCTGCGACCGCGCGGCCGCGGCCATCGATTGATGGCGTGTCATTGAAGGCCTGCCGACGCAGCGGCAGCATCGATCAGCGCAAAAAGTTGCCACGGTCGAAAATCTCCTGCTATACTGCGAGGCTCAGCGGCTGTAGCTCAGTTGGATAGAGTACTTGGCTACGAACCAAGGGGTCGTGGGTTCGAATCCTGCCAGCCGCGCCAGAAAAACAAGAAACGGATCAACGGGTTAGATGCCAAAAGCGTCTAACCCGTTTTTCTTTGTC
>CBIHPZ010000076.1:0-10541 GCA_966211865.1 uncultured Aquabacterium sp. | reverse complement strand
GTCGCCGAGTCCATCACCAACGTGCAGACCGCCGGCGTGGACGAGGGCGGCATCGTCAAGCGCGCGGGCGACCACCTGGTGATCCTGCGCCGCGGCCGGCTCTTCACCGTGCGGGTGGGCGGCGACCAGCTGCGCCCGGTCGCGGCCATCGACGCCTTCGCGCCCGGCAGCGACCCCGCCGGCGCCTGGTACGACGAGCTGCTGGTCTCCGGCAGCACGCTGGTGGTCATCGGCTACAGCTACGCCCGCGGCGGCACCGAGATCGGCCTGTTCGACTTGGGGCAAGACGGCACGATGAGCTACCGCGCCACCTACCACCTGCGCAGCTTCGACTACTACTCGTCGCGCAACTACGCCAGCCGGCTGATCGGCCGCAAGCTGGTCTTCTACAGCCCCACGCTGCTGCAGCCCTGGGCGCCGTCGTTCGCGCAGCTGATGCCCGGCTTCCGCCGCTGGCGCGACGGCGCGCTGCCGGCCGACTTCGAACGCATCCTGCCCGCCACCCGCATCTACCGCACGGACGACGACTTCGACGCCGGTGAGCCGCTGGCCCTGCACACGGTGACCTCGTGCGACCTCGACTCGCCGGCGCTGCGCTGTGAATCCACGGCCGTGCTGGGTCCGGCAGGACGCGTCTTTTACGTGTCAGCGGGATCGGTCTACGTCTGGACCTCGCCGATGGCCCGCCACCGCCCGGCCCCGGACCGCGCGGCCGAGCCGGCGCGCGCGCTGTCGGCGGTGTTCCGCATCCCGCTGGACGGCGCCGCGCCCACGGGCCTGAAGACCGCCGGCGTGCCGATCGACCAGATGTCCTTCCTGGAGGACGAGCGCGGCCACCTGAACGTGCTGCTGCGCGACAACGGCGACGGTGAAGGCATGTGGGGCAGCGAAGGTGGCGGCGGCCGGCTTGCCTTGCTGCGCGTGCCGCTGCCGGCCTTCGGCGATGGCCGCGGCGCGGCGCAGCGCGAGCACTACCGGGCGCTGCCGGCCCTGCCGCCGGGCCCGCTGCAGAACCGCTTCGTCGGCGACTGGCTGCTGTGGGGCGGCGTGCCCGCGCCTCGTGCCGCAGCGGCATCCGGCGCCTTCCCCGGGAACGCCGAGGCGGGCACCGCGGCCTGGGCCCTTCGTTTTGCCGACAACGCCGCGCCGCAGCCGCTGGCACCGGGCCACGTGGTGGAGCGCATCGAGGCCATGGGCGATCACGCCGTGCTGGTCGGCAACGCCGGCAGCGACCTGCATTTCAGCGCCGTGCGCCTGGGGCCTGGGCGGGCCACGCTGGCCGGGCGCCACGTGGAAGGCGGCGCGCGCCAGGGCGAGACGCGCAGCCATGGCTTCTTCTTCCGGCCCACCGGCGCCGAGGAAGGGCTGCTGGGCCTGCCGGTGCTGCAGCCCCACGCGGGCGGCCGGGCCGCGGTGTACGGCGGGGCGCAGGGCTCGGCCAGCGTGGTCTACCTGCGCCAGCGCGAGCTGTCCTTCGCCGCGCTGGGCAGCCTGCAGGCCCGCCCCGGCGTGGCCGCTGACGATGGCTGCAAGGCCTCCTGCATCGACTGGTACGGCAACGCGCGGCCGATCTTCCTGGGCGACCGGGTCTTTGCGCTGCTGGGCTACGAGATCGTCGAAGGCGCGCTGGCCGGCCGCGGCGCGGCCGAGCGCATCGGCGAACGGCGGCGCATCAGCTTCGCCCCCGGGGCCGCGTCGAATGGCCGCTATTCGCCCTTCGGTTGAGGTGCGTGCCCGCGGGGCGCGGGCCGCGGGGCCGCATTCCAGGCAGGCGATTCAAGCGCCGGCTGAAAAGCGACCCCCGGTGCGGGCTATTCGGCTTTCGGCCCGGCGTCCGCCACGCGGTGCCAGCGGTAGCCGGCGCCGCGGATCAGCGGCTCGGGCCCGGTGCGCTCCACCCGCAGCACCTCGCCCACGTCGGCCAAGGTCTCCAGCACCAGCGCTTCCTGGCTGTTCAGCGGCTGCAGCACCTGGCGCACCGGCGCCAGGCGTTCACCGCGCGGCTGCACCTGCGCCAGCAGGCGTCCGGCGTCGTACGAGACGACCACGCGGTCGACCGTGCCGAATTCGCCCGGCGCCAGTTCCGGCACGTAGGTGCCGGCCAGCGCTTGCAGCTCGGGCGCCAGGGGCGGGGCGGGCGGCAGGCGCTCGCCGACCCTCAGGGTTTGCGTGCCGATGCGCGCCACCAGCAATTGCCGGCCGGCCACCGTGCGCAGCGACAAGCGCACCCGGCTCAGCTCGCCCAGCGGCACGGGCCACAGCCCCAGCACCCGGTAGCGCAGCCGCAGTTCGCCATTGGTGCACGGCACCAGTTCCATGCGGCGTCCGTCGATGCGGGCGAACAGGCCGCTGCCGTCGCGCTGGACCTGGACGAAGCCGGCGCTGGTGGTGTAGTCGCCCACCAGGGCCTGCAGCCGCTCCGGGGCCCAAGGGGCGTCGGGGGATGCATCGGTCGCGGGCTCCACCTGGCGGATGCCTGACTTGGCCTGCAGCGCCAGCGCCAGCGCGCGCTGGGCCACGCGGTTCACCACCGGCGTGGCGCCGGCGCTGTTGGCGGCGACGATGACGCCCAGCTTGTGCTCCGGCAGCAGGATCATCTGGCTGCGGAAGTTGACGGTGGCGCCGCCGTGGTGGGCCACCGGGCCGGCGCCTTCGATGGGCTCGCCGCCCAGGGTGCTCAGCATCCAGCCCAGGCCGATGCCGAAGCCGAGGTCCAGCGGTACGCCGGCGTTCTGCGGGCGCAGCATCTCGCGCACGGCGGCGGGCGGCAGCACCGGGGCTGACGTCTCAGGTGAGCGGCCATCGGCGAACACCATCTTCATGAACTGCGCCAGGTCCAGCACGCTGGCGTTCAGGCCGCCGGCGGGCACGTCGTTCAGCGGCGGTTCCTCGGCCGGCTGGCCGTCGCGGTAGGCCAGCGACATCTCGCGCTGCGCGGGCACCGCGGCACTGAAGGAGGCTTGGCGCATGCCCAGCGGCGTGAAGAGGCGCTGCTGCATCAGCGCCTCGAAGGGCTGGCCGGCCACGCGTTCCAGCGCGGCGCCCAGCACCGTGACGCCCACGTTCGAGTAGGCCAGGTGCAGGCCCGGCGGCGACTGCGTGCTTTCGTTGGCCACGTCGGCCACGCGCTGCTGCAGCGGCTGCGTGGCCGCTCCCCACATGCGGTAGGCGATGTCGCGCGGCATGCCGGCGTGGTGCGTCATCAGCTGGCGCGGCGTGATGGGCGCGGCACCGTAGCGCGACTGGATGCGGAAATCCGGCAGCGCCTGCTGGATCGGCGCGTCCAGCCCCAGCTTGCCGGCCTCGGCCAGCTGCAGCGCGGCCACGTCGGTGAACAGCTTGGAGATGGAGCCCATGCGGTACACCGTCTGCGCATCGGCCGGGCGCTGCGCGGCCTGGTCGGCCCAGCCGCTGCCGAAGGCCCAGACCACGCGCTGGTCATCCACCAGCGCGATGCTCAGGCCCGTGACCTGGTGCGCGCGCATGTCGCTCTGGATCAGCGCCTCCACCTGGCGGCGCACGGCGTCGTAGTCGCCGCGCGGCACGTCCACCGGCGGTGGCGGGTGGGTGGCGCAGGCCGCCAGCAGGGCCAGCAGGCCCAGCGAGCTGGCGGCAAGGGTGTGGCGAGTGGTCCGCGTGATCGCGCGGACAGGTCCCAGCCATGGCATGTCGAAGACTCCTGAAACAACGGAGCCGGCAGTGTGCTGAGCCGGACCTTCAGGACAGCTGAAGGCGCTGCCCCTGTTGACGCCACGGGGCAGTCAGCTCCGGAGCGTTGACAAGCCCTGTGCCGGCACGCGCACTTCGAAGGCCGCGCCGCGGCCGCGCAGGCCGGGCTGCAGCGCCACGCTGCCGCCCAGGCGCTGAACGGCCTGGCGCACGATGGCCAGGCCCAGCCCCGTGCCTTCCGCCTGGGCCGCGCGGCCGCGCACGAAGCGGTCGAACACGTGGGCCTGTTCCTCGGGCGGGATGCCGGGCCCGTCGTCGGCCACGCGCAGGCACCAGCCGGCGCCGTCGGCGGCCAGGCGCACCTCCACGCTGCCGCCGCGCGGCACGTACTTGAGTGCGTTGTCCACCAGGTTCTGCAGCACCGACTGGAAGGCGCCCACGTCCAGCGTGGCGGGCAGGTGATCGGGCGCGTCCAGGCCCAGGTCCAGCCCGCGGGCTTCGGCGGTGGCGGTGGCCTGCGCCAGCGTCTGCTGCGTCAGTTCGGCCAGGTCCACCGCCTGCGCCGGGGCGCCGCGCTGTTCGTCCAGCGCGGCCAGCGCCAGCAACTGGCCGCTGAGGTGCGAGGCGCGGGCGATGGCACCGTCCATCGCCGCGGCGGCATGGGCGCGCTCGCCGGCCGACCCCGCGGCGTTCAGCACGTGGGCCTGCGCGGCGATCACCGCCATCGGCGTGCGCAGCTCGTGCGCGGCGTCCTGCACGAAGGCACGCTCGCGCTGCAGCGCGTCGCGCAGGCGCAGCAGCACGGCGTTGAAGGCTTCCACCAGCGGCCGCAGCTCCGCGTACTTCAGGTGTTGGGTGATGGGCGAGAAGTCGTCGCGCGGCCGCTGCTGCAGCTGCGCCGCCAGCCGCCGCAGCGGGCGCAGGCCCTGGCGCACCGCCCACCACACCGGCACCAGCACGAAGGGGAAGGCCAGTGCCAGCGAGGGCAGGATGTCGACGCCCAGCCAGCCCAGCACCGTGGTGTCGGCCAGCAACGGTTCGGCGATCGACAGCTCGCCGTGGGGCGTGGCCATGCGCACCACCAGGTAAGGATGGCCGCTCAGTTCGTGAGATATGACCTGTCCCGCGGTGCCTGGCAGCGGCGCGGGCGGCAGGGCGCCCGAGCTGTACAGCAGCTGCCCATCGGCCGTGCGCAGCTGGAACAGCAGGGCGCCCAGGATGCGATGCCGCTCGGTCGCGAAGTCTTCGCGGGCGCGGTTGAAGTAGGTCTCGGCCACGCGGACGATCAGCTGAGCCTGCTGCGCATCGGCGGCATGGCCCAGCGCTTCGGCCAGGTAGCGCCCGGCCTTGAGCAGCGCGGCCTGCTGCCGCCCGGCCTGGCGGAAGGCGCGGTACTCGTTGGCGACCAGCACCACGCCCACCAGCACGAAGGCGAGCACCAGCGCCAGCAGCAGCCGCCGGGACAGGCTGGGCCGCAGCAGGCGGCGCATCGTCTGCACGGCCATCACCCGTCAGGCCTGCAGCCGGTAGCCGATGCCGCGCACGGTGCCGATGCGCTGCGCGCCGATCTTGCGCCGCAGGTTGGACAGGTGCACCTCCAGCACGCTGTGTTCCAGCGGCTCGCCCAGTGGCGCCATGCGCCGCGCCAGCAGGCTCTTGGCCACCACCTGGCCCGGCTCGCGCGCCAGTTCCAGCAGCAGCTGGAATTCGCGCGGGGACAGCTCCACCGGCGCGTCGCCCAGGTGCACCTGGTGGCTGCGCGGCGCGATGCGCAGGTCGCCCACCTGCCACACCTCGCTGGACTGGCGCGCCACACGGCGGGTGACCGCGCGCAGGCGCGACACCAGCTCGGCGGTGGCGAAGGGCTTGATGATGAAGTCGTCGGCGCCGCCGTCCAGCCCGGCCAGCCGGTCTTCCAGCGTGGCGCGCGCGGTGATGACGATGATGGGCACGTGCTGGTGCGACGCGTCCTGCGCCGCGCGCCAGCGCTTGAGCAGCGCCAGGCCGTCGCCGTCGGGCAGGCTCAGGTCCAGCAGCACGGCGTCGGGCGCGCCGGTCTCCAGCGCGGGGCCCGCATCGGCCAGGCGCCGCACCCAGGTGGCGCTGCAGCCTTCCACCTTCAGCGAGGCGAGCAGGGCCTCGCCCAGCGCCAGGTCGTCTTCGATGATCAGCAGGTGCATGGGGTCGTGCGTGTGAGCGCGCAATGTAGCGGCGCCAAGCTTTGCGGCAGCTGAAGGCGGTGCCGACGCCCGCCTTAATCCCCGCTTCATCCAGCGCTAACGCAGCGCTCACACGCGGGAACCAGACTTGCCGGCATCCCTTTCAAAACCCCATCGAGGAGCCGATCCATGAACAACACCGTGAAGCCGCTGGGCTGGGCCCTGCTGGGCGGTGGCCTGGCACTGGTGACCACCGCCGGCGCCATCGACCTGCCCTGGTTCGGTCACAAGGACAAGAAGGAAGCGCCGCCCGCGACGCCCCCGGCCGTGGTCGCCCCCGTGGCCGCGGCGGCCGCGCAGGTGGCGTCGCCCGCGCCGGTGGTGCCGGCCGGTGCCGCGCCCAACTACCGCGCCATCGTGCAGCAGTACGGCCCGGCCGTGGTCGGCATCAGCGTGGAAGGCCTGCGCAAGACCGGCGGCGACGATGCCGACGCCGACCCGATGCAGCGCTTCTTCCGCAACATGCCCGGCTGGCGCGGCCCGCAGACCGAGCAGCCCTTCCGCGGCCAGGGCTCGGGCTTCCTCGTCGCCGACGACGGCCTGGTGCTGACCAACGCCCACGTGGTGCGCGATGCGTCTGAAGTGACCGTGCGCCTGGCCGACCGCCGCGAGTACCGCGCCAAGGTGCTGGGCGCCGACACCGCCACCGACATCGCCGTGCTGCGCATCGACGCCAAGGGCCTGCCCGCCGTGCGCCTGGGCGACCCGAAGTCGCTGATGGTGGGCGACTACGTGCTGGCCATCGGCGCGCCCTACGGCCTGGAGCAGACGGCCACCTCCGGCATCGTCAGCGCCAAGGGCCGTTCGCTGCCGGGCGATGCCTTCGTGCCCTTCATCCAGACCGATGCGGCGGTGAACCCCGGCAACTCCGGCGGCCCGCTGTTCGATGCCGCGGGCAACGTGGTGGGCATCAATTCGCAGATCTACTCGCGCACCGGCGGCTTCCAGGGCGTGAGCTTCGCCATCCCGATCGACGTGGCGCTGAAGGTGCGCGACCAGATCGTGGCCACCGGCCGCGCGCAGCATGCGCGCCTGGGCGTGGGCGTGCAGGACCTGAACCAGACCCTGGCCGAGTCCTTTGGCCTCAAGCGCCCGGATGGCGCGCTGATCTCGTCGGTGGAGCCGAAGAGCCCCGCCGCCGCGGCCGGCCTGAAGGCGGGCGACGTGATCCTGCAGATCGACGGCGAGCCGATGGTGCAGGCCGGCGCCGTGTCCAGCCGCATCGGGCTGTCGCGCCCGGGCCAGAAGGTGAAGCTGAAGATCTGGCGCGACCAGGCCGAGCGCGACGTGGAGGTGACGCTGACCACCGCCAAGGGCGAGGCCCGTGCCGAGGCCGAGCAGGCGGGCGACGGCGCCAAGGGCGGCCGCCTGGGCCTGGCGCTGCGTCCGCTGACCGCGGAAGAGCGCCAGCAGGCCAGCCTGGACCAGGGCCTGGTGGTGCAGGGCGCGCAAGGCCCGGCCGCGCGCGCCGGCCTGGAGCAGGGCGACGTGGTGCTGGCCATCAACGGCAAGCCGGTGAGCTCGGTGGACGACATCAAGCGCGTGCTGGACGGCAAGCCGCGCAGCGTGGCGCTGCTGGTGTGGCGCGACGGCGACCGGTTGTTCGTGCCCGTGCCGCTGGGCTGAAGTCCGCCCGGTGCTGAACGAAGAGCGGCCCGACGGGGCCGCTCTTTTCGTTTGTCAGGTCCAGGACGGGGGCGGCAGCCGGATCTCGAACACCGAGCCGCCGCCCTCGCGGTGCCGCGCCCGGATGCTGCCGCGGTGCGCGGCGAGGATCTTGCGGCAGATGGCCAGGCCCAGGCCCGTGCCGCCCGAGCCGTCCTTCGTGCGCGAGGACTGCACGAAGGGCTCGAAGATCGATTCCAGCTCCTCGGGCGGGATGCCCGGGCCGCGGTCGCTGACGCTGATCAGGCTGCCGCCCTCCGCGGTGCGCGACCAGTCCAGTTCGATGGCGCTGTCCGGCGGAGAAAAGCGCAGCGCATTGGCCATCACGTTGCGCAGCACCTGCAGCAGGCGCTCGGTGTCGGCATCGGCGCGCAGCGGGCGCGCGCCTTCGGGCAGCTGGAAGCGCAATGACCGCTCCTCGGCCAGCGGCGACAGTTCGCGCGCCACCTCGCGCAGCGCCGGCTCAAGGTCCACCGCCCGCAGCTTCACCGCGCCCACGGTGGAATCCAGGCGCGACAGGTCCAGCAGGTTGTTCACCAGCACCAGCATGCGTTTGCCGGAGCGGGCGATGTCGTCGAACATCTCCTGCAGCGCCGCCTGCTTCTGCGAGCGCGCACGCCGCAGCCCCAGTTCCGAAAAGCCCAGGATGCCCTGCAGCGGCGTGCGCAGCTCGTGGCTGATGTTGGCGATGAACTCGCTCTTCGCGTCGTTGGCGCGTTCGGCCGCGGCGCGGGCCTGTTCGGTGCGGCGCTCGGCCTCGCGGTACTCGGTGACGTCGAGCAGCGTGGTGATCACGCCGTTGACCTGGCCACCCGCGTTGGTGAAGGGCAGCACCCGCACGATGACGTCGCGCAGCAGTCCGTTGGCATCGGGCAGGCGGGTCTCGTACTCCTCCATGCGGGCCTGGTCGATCGCCACCCGCTCGTGCGCGGCGTAGTGCTGGGCACGCGCGGTCGGGATCTGGGCCTCCTCGAAGGTGCGGCCCTGCACCCGTTCGGCGCTGAAGCCGGTGAACTCGCACCAGGCGCGGTTGACGCGCTGGTAGCGGCCGTCGGTGCCGCGCACCACCATCGGGATGGGGCTGACCTCGAACAGGCGGTCGGTGAAGGCCAGCTGGTTGGCGGCCGCGGCGTGGGCGGCGGCCAGGTCGTCGCGCGCGGCTTCGTGGCCGCGCAGGCTGCGCCAGGCCAGCAGGCCCACCGCGCCGGTCAACAGCAGCATGGCCGCGGCAATGGCGGCCGTGCGCCGCGCCTGCAGGCCCAGCTGCGCACTGACGCTGGCCTTGGGCGTCTCGGCCAGCAGCAGCAGCGCGTGGCGGTGCGCCGTGCGGAAGGCGCCGAAGGCCGGCTGGCCATCGAGCCCCGCATCGCGGTAGCGGCCCGATTCCGCGGCCGGCAGGAAGCGGGTGAACACCGGGTGGTTCGGCAGCGCGCTGCCGGTGGGGTGTGCGGCGGTGCCGTGGGCGGCGATCAGCTGCCCGTCGTAGCGCAGCATCGCGGCGGCCATGGGCTCGCGGCCCAGCATCAGGGCGTACTGGCTGGCGAAGTAGTCCACGTCCACCATGGCGGCCAGCACCAGGCCGCGGCCCGGCAAGGGGCGGAAGAGCGGCAGCATGGCGGGGCCGGCCGGTGCGTTGTCGCGTGCGGCGGCCAGGTCCGCCAGGTCGCGGCCCTGCAGCAGCGGGCCCACGCCCTGCGGCAGCGGCGCGCCGCGCGGCGTCCAGGCGGCCAGCGGCAGCACCAGGCCGAGGTTGGCGGCGTTGGAACTGGCCAGCACGCGCCCGCGTGCCTCCAACAGGCTGATGCTGCGCAGGTAAGGCTGGCCGAGCATGGCGTTGGCCAGCAGGGTGCTCTGGGCCGCGGCGTCCAGCTCGCTGCGCTGGGGGTCGATGGCGTGGGCCAGCGCCTGCAGGGCCAGCTCGGTGCTGTCCAGCGTGCGTTCCGCGTGGTCTTCCAGCACGCGGGCGTAGAGCTCGGCCCGGTCCAGCGCGGCGTCCTGCAGCTGCCGGCGTTCATAAGCGACGAAAGACGCGGCCGCGGCGACGATGACGGCGGCCAGCAACGCGCCTGCCCACGGCACGTGGCGGCTGAGCAGCCAACGTGGCATCGCCGCGGCGTCCGACGCGGCGGGGGCGGCTGGCAGGGGGCTGGACGGCGGCGCGGGCATCAGCGCGGGAGTGTCACATCCCCACGCGCCGCCCTGCCAGCGCAGATCACACGGAGGCCGGCAGGGACATGCCTGGCCGTCCGCGGGTCCCCCGGCCCTCGGGGGCGGGCCGGCGCAGCCTGGCCCGGTGGGCCATCACAGGGCCGTGCGCAGGGTCCAGATCTCGGGGAACAGCACCACGTCCAGCATCTGCCGCAGGTAGCCCACGCCGCTGGTGCCACCGGTGCCGCGCTTGTCGCCGATGATGCGTTGCACCGTGGTCAGGTGGCGGAAGCGCCAGAGGCGGAAGGCGTCTTCCAGGTCGGTCAGCTCCTCGCCCAGCTGGTACAGGTCCCAGTGCTGCTGCGGATCGCGGTAGGCCACCAGCCACGCCGCTTCCACCGCGGGGCTGGCGACGTAGGGCTGGGTCCAGTCGCGCTCGGTGTGGCTGGCGGGCACGGGCAGGCCGCGGCGGGCCAGCAGGCGCAGCGCCTCGTCGTAGAGCGACGGCGCGCGCCAGGCCGCGTCCACCTGCGCCAGCAGCTCGGGCCGGTGGGCGTGCGGCTTCAGCAGCTCGGCTTCCTTGTTGCCCAGCAGGAACTCGATGCAGCGGTACTGGTGGCTCTGGAAGCCGGAAGAGCGCGCGAGGTAAGGGCGGATGGCGCTGTACTCGGGCGGCGTCATCGTGGCCAGCACGTCCCAGGCATGCACCAGCTGTTCCATGATGCGCGAGACGCGGGCCAGCATCTTGAAGGCGTTGGGCAGGTGGTCCGATGCCACCGCCGCCACCGCCGCGCGCAGCTCGTGCAGCATCAGCTTCATCCACAGCTCGCTGGTCTGGTG
>CBIHPZ010000075.1:0-10553 GCA_966211865.1 uncultured Aquabacterium sp. | reverse complement strand
CCGCAGCAGCGCTTCGCTGGCGGCATCGGACGGGTAGAACATCTCCACGCTCAGCTCGTCCAGCGTCACGTCGCGCGCGGTGCCGAAGGTGGTGAGCGTGGTGAACATCGACAGCCGGCCCACCGGCAGCTCCAGCACGCAGGGCACCAGCAGCGCCGGCACCTGCGTTTCCAGCGCCGGGTCCGCCTGCTGCAGCAGCCTCGCGACGTTCGGGTAGCCGCGTACTTCGCGTTCCAGCTCGCGCAGCACCTCGTCGTCCGAGCTCAGCACCGAGCGGTGCAGCGCGTCCAGCATGTAGCTGCCCCATTCGGCGAAATTGCTGGTGTGCGCGGCCATGCCCTCGGGATGCAGGCTGACGCGGAAGATGTTCAGCGGCGGCACCGCCAGGGCCGGCGACAGCAGCCCGGTCAGGCCCTGTGCGGCGCCGTTGGACATCACCACGTTCCAGCGCCGGTCCAGCACGATGCCGGGGTAGGGATGGTGTGCGTCCAGCAGCCGCTGCAGGGCCTGCCGCACCGGCGCCATGCTGTCTGAATCGAAATCGCGCTCGGCATAACGCGGCGCATACCCGGCCGCCAGCAGCAGGCGGTTGCGCTCGCGCAGCGGCAGGTCCAGCTGCGCGGCCAATTGCATCAGCACCTGCGCACTGGGGCGCGATCGGCCGGTCTCGATGAAGCTCAGGTGCCTGGCTGAAATGCCCACGTCCAGCGCCAGGTCCAGCTGGCTGCGGCGGCGCTGCGAGCGCCAGTGGCGCAGCAGCGGGCCCAGGGCGCCGTCGTGCGCGGTGGCGGGAGAGGCGTGTCGGGCGGTAGGCGTCAGCATGGTCGCGCGGAAAGGGGCGATGGATGGCGGCAGGTGGATTCAGGCGGAATGGCCGGGCCCGTGGCCCGCATGAAGGAGCCGCACCAGCAGGGCCCCAGCGAACCGTTCAAACGATAGCACCCGCGTCCTTACCTGCGACGTAATCGCCAGCGCGGCAGCCAACCGGGACACTGGCTTCGAACCCATCCGAAGCCCCCGAAAGGAGAAATGCCATGACGCTGGTCCACCCTTCACGTTTGCTCAAGACCGCGCTGGCGGTCGATGCCGCCTCGGGCGCCGCCATCGCCGCGTTGCAGCTGGCCTTGCCACGCCTGCTGGCCGATGAGCTGGGCCTGCCGATGGCGCTGCTGCTGGAGACCGGCCTGTTCCTGGTCGGCTTCGCCGCGCTGCTGGCCTTCCTTGCCCGCAGCGGGCGCGTGCCGGCGGCGCTGGTGCGGGCCATCGTCATCGGCAACGTCGCGTGGTCCGCCGCGTGCGTGCTGATCTGGGCCGCGGGCCTGGTGGCGCCGACGGGGCTCGGCATCGCGTTCCTGCTGCTGCAGGCGACCGCGGTGCTGGCCCTGGCCGTCTGCGAAGCCATCGGGTTGAAGGCGTCGCGGCCCGCCGCCGCGGCGGGCGTCGTGGCCGCGCACTGAACCGAAACAGCCGCATTCGCAACCACCAAGGAGAACACCATGACCACCGGCATCGACCTGCTCCCGCTGGCCGTCGCCCTGCTGATCGGCATCCCCGCCTTCGGCTCCTGCCTCGGCATCGGCCTGGCGACCATGAAGTTCCTGGAAAGCTCGGCACGCCAGCCCGAGCTGATTCCCACGCTGCAGAACAAGTACTTCCTGGCGGTGGGCGTCACCGACGGCGCCTTCATCATCGCCACCGGCATCGGCCTGTGGTTCGCGACGGCGAATCCCTTCGCCAAGTGACCGGCGGCCCTTGACGCGTTTATTGAACGTTAGGAAGCGGCGCGCGGCCAATGCCGCGCGCCCAGCCATTCGCGCAGCGCCAGCGTGCCGGGTGGCGTCAGCAGCAGCGCGCGCGAGTCCGGCTGGCGCCGCATCCAGCCGCGGTCGATGAAGTGGGCGCACAGCATGGCGCCCAGGCGCCCGGCCACATGCGGACGCCGCTCGCTCCAGTCCAGGCATGGGCGGCACACCAGCCGGGCCGAGGTTTTCGAGCGCCAGGGATCGTCCCCCAGGTCCAGCCCCAAGGCCCGCAGCGATGGGGCCAGCCGCTCCGTCCACGCGCCGGCGTCGTCATCGAAGACGATCGCGCCGTCTTCAAGCAGGCGGTCGGTGATGGCCACGCCCAATTGCCCTGCCACGTGGTCATAGCAGCGCCGCGCAAAGCGCAGCGAGGCGTCCTTGGGCCCGGTGCGCACGGGCGGGAAGGGTTCCGGCGCCTGCTGCGCGGCCAGTTGCATCAGGCCTTCCAGCGCCTGCGCCACCTCGCGCGAGGCCAGGCGGTGATAACGGTGCCGGCCCTGCCGCGCCAGCGTCAGCAGGCCCGCCTCCACCAGCTGCGCCAGGTGCCGGCTGGCGGTGGGGGCGGCCACGCCGCCGGCGGTGGCCAGCTCGTTGGCCGTCAGCGCGCGGCCGTCCATCAGCGCCAGCAGCATCGCCGCGCGGGCAGGCTCACCCAGCAGCTGGGCCAGGCGCGCGATCTGGTGCGTGTTCATCGGGTGCGGGCTCCTGCGATGCGGCCAGACCTTATCAGCCCGCCGCGCCACCACACTTCGTCCGGCAGCGAAATGTCGCGGCCCGCGCCAGGCCGATGATCCGCTGCATCGAAGCCCCCCGCACGGAGTCCCGCATGACCATCACCTGCTTCATCCGCTACCAGATCGACCCCTTCCAGCGCGAAGCCTTCCGCGCCTATGCCGAAGCCTGGGGCCGCATCATTCCGCGCTGCGGCGGCCACCTGCTGGGCTATTTCCTGCCGCACGAGGGCACCAACGACGAGGCCTGGGGCCTGATCTCCTTCGACAGCCTGGCCGCCTACGAGGCCTACCGCCAGCGCCTGAAGGCGGATGCCGAGGGCCGCGACAACTTCGCGATGGCGCAGCGCCTGCGCTTCATCCTGCGCGAGCAGCGCACCTTCACCGCGCCGGTCGAAGGCACCGTGAACCGCGCGGCCCACGCCACCGCCGAGGTGTCGCCGTGATCGCGGTGATCTTCGAGGTGCTGCCGCACCCGCAGCACCGCCAGACCTACCTGGACGCCGCCGCGGCCCTGAAGCCGGCACTGCAGGCCATCGACGGCTTCATCTCGATCGAGCGCTTCCAGAGCCTGGCCGATCCGGACAAGCTGCTGTCGCTGTCCTTCTGGCGCGACGAAGCCGCGGTGGCGCAGTGGCGCAACCTGGAAGCGCACCGCCGCACGCAGGCGCTGGGCCGCGAGGTGGCCTTCGCCGACTACCGCCTGCGCGTGGCCCACGTGCTGCGCGACTACGGCCTGCACGAGCGCGCGCAGGCGCCGGCGGATTCGCAAGCGGTGCATCCCGCGCGCCCGCCGCGTGACCCTTGACCCTGGAGTGACTTCACGGTTTGCAATGCGGTCCCTCGACGGTCCCACTGCATGGCCACCCATGAATCCGCTGCTTGCCGCCACCCCACTGCTGGACTTCCACCACCCGGCCATCGAAGCCCTCGTGCGGCAGCGCGGCTGGCGCGCACTGCCCACGCACCAGCGCATCGGCGCGGTCTATGACTTCGTGCGCAACGAGATCGCCTTCGGCTACAACGAGGGCGACGAGCTGCCCGCCTCGCGCGTGCTGGCCGACGGCCACGGGCAGTGCAACACCAAGGGCGTGCTGCTGATGGCGCTGCTGCGCGCGGTGGGCGTGCCCTGCCGCTTCCACGGCTTCACGATCCACAAGGCGCTGCAGAAGGGCGCCGTCACCGGCCTGGCCTACCTGCTGGCGCCGCGCAGCATCGTGCACAGCTGGGTCGAGGTGGCCGTGGACGGCACAGCGGACGGCCGCTGGCTGAACCTGGAAGGCTTCATCCTGGACGCGGCCTACCTGGGCCGCCTGCAGCAGCGCTTCGCAGGCGCGCGCGCCTTCTGCGGCTATGGCGCGGCCACGCCCGACCTGATGAACCCCGGCGTGGACTGGTGCGGCCGCGACACCTACATCCAGAAAGACGGCATCAACCACGACTTCGGCGTCTTCGACAGCCCGGACGCGTTCTTTGCGCGTCATGGGTCGAACCTGTCCGGCCTGCGGCGCTGGCTCTTCAAGCACGTGGTGCGGCAGCGCATGAACCGCAACGTGCGGCGCATCCGGGGCTGACACGCCCGCCACGCTGGCCATGACCCCGCAGGTAATGGCGCATCGGCGCGCGGCATCGTCCAATGCGCGGCATCGATTTCCGTGGTCACCTGCATGAATGCCAAGCTGTCCCTCGTCACCACCGTGGCCCTGGTCGCGGCGGGGCTCATCCATTTGCTGCCGCTGGCCGGCGTGCTGGGCGCCGACAGGCTCGCGGCGCTCTACGGCATCGGCATCGCCGGGCCGGACCTGGCCATCCTCATGCGCCACCGTGCTGTGTTGTTCGGCCTGATCGGCGCGCTGTGCCTCGCCGCGGCCTTCCGCGAACCGCTGCAGTGGGCGGCCTTGCTGATGGCGCTCGCCAGCGTGCTGGCCTTCCTGGTGCTGGCTTGGGGCACGGGCGGCTACAACGGTGCGATCGCGCGGGTGGTCACGGCCGATCTCATCGCCGCAGGCCTGCTCATCGCCGGCTGCGCGGCGCGGGCACTGCGCTGAGGTTCAGGCAGCCGCCGCCGGCGCCAGTGAACCGCCGCACTGGCCGTCCACGTCCATCCACAGGCAGGGCAGCCCGAGGTTCCGCAGCCACTCCGGCCCGGCCTCGTCCCGCAGCATGCCGATGGTGGCGGCGCTGCCCGCCACCACGCACATCGGGGCCACCACGCTCACCGCGGCCATGCGGCGCACCGGCCAGCCGGTGCGCGGGTCCAGGATGTGGCCGTAGCGCCGGCCGTCGACGACGATGCAGCGCTCGTAGTCGCCGCTGCTGGCCAGCGCGCCGGTGGCCAGTTCCAGCGTGATCAGCAGCCCGCCCGGCTCGCGCGGGTGGCGGATGCCGATGCGCCACGGGCTGCCGTCTGGCTGCGGCCCCAGTGCCCGCACGTCGCCGCCCAGGTTGACGAAGCCATGCGCCACGCCCGCGTCGTGCAGCACGGCGGCCACGCGGTCCACCGCGTATTCCTTGACGATGCCGCCGAAGTCCAGCTCCATGCCCGGCACCGTGAACCGCAGGCGCCGGGTCGAGGCAGGTGCTGTTTCTGCGTCCGCCACCGGCCCGTCCGCCACCGGCCCGTCCCGCCGCGGCCAGTCCACCCGGTGCCAGCCCACGTGCTGCAGCAGCTGCTGCACCCGCGCGGCGTCAGGCAGTTGGCCAACGTCGAAGCGCCAGGCGCGGCGCAGGATGCCGGAGCTGATGTCGAAGAGCCCGCCGCTCTCGCGGTGGCAGGCGTCCGCATAGTCCAGCAGCGCGGCCGTTTCATCGTCCACTTCGATGCTGCCGCCTGCCGCGCCGATGCGGTTGATGGCGGACACGTCGCTGTCCTCGCGGTAGCGGGAATAGCGCGCCTCCAGCCGCGCCACCTCGGCGATGGCGGCGCGGGCCAGGTCCGCGGCCTGGCCGGGGCTGGGCGCGGCCAGGCGCAGTTCACAGGGCGTGCCCATCGCGCGGAAGGAAGTGGCATGGACCTGCACGACGGTAGGACGCTGCTTTAGTGTGTTAGGAAGAACTGCGCCGGCAAATGGGCTCCGGGGCGACGTGCGCCACGCGGGTGGTCACGCCGGTCACGCGGGCCACAGGCCACGCGCGCCCCGCGGGCCACGCGGGCCCCATGCATCAGGCCGCAGACGAGTCGCCTCAGAAGTGATGGCTCCAGCTCAGCACGAACCCGCGGCCGCGGCCCAGCTGGTAGCCCCGCACATCCTGCCGCAGGGGTTGCGCCCACTCAAGGCCCACGCTGCTGCCCCGCAGCGCACCCGGCAGCCGGTCGGCCACGAGGCCCAGCGCCGCTTCATCCAGCGTGCCGCCGTGGTTGCCGGCCTGGTCCGCCGGCGAGCCCTGCGGGTGCAAGCCCGTGCGCTCGCCGCGGATGCCGCCTTCCACGCTGTGCGAGGCCCGCAGCGTGGCGCTGAGCACCGGTCCCAGCCGGCGGCTGAGCCAGCCGGTGGCCTGCCAGCGGTCGCCCAGCGCGTAGCCATCGTCGTTGCGCCCCAGGCGCCGGGTGGCGGCCAGCTGCAGGCCCCAGCCCCAGGGTCCGGAGCGGCCCATCGCGCTGATGCTGGGCAGCAGGTCCCAGGTGCCGCTGCCGGTCTGCATGGCGTAGTCCATCGTGCCGGGGTCCTGCTGGTGGCTGCGGCGGTGGCGCAGGTCGGTCTTGCCGGTGGGCGCGCTGACGCCCAGGCCCAGCAGCCAGCGTTGGTCCGCCGTGTCCTTCAGCGCCAGCAGCAGGTGCAGCTGCGTGTCGCCCAGCGCGCCCGACTCATGACGCCCAAAGTGGGTGGCCGGGTCCACCGGGCCCTGGCCTTCCAGCAGCCGGGTGTCCATGCGCATGCTCATGTACTGCGGCATCAGCATCAGGCTGGCGCGGTCCGACAGCCCCAGCATCAGGTCCAGCATGTGCATGGTCATGCCCATGCGCAGCGGCCGCGTGCGGCAGGGGGACGGCGCGCAGGCCTGGGTGGCCAGCTCCGCATCGTCCGCCGGCGCGGCGCGGCCGCGGCGCAGCGCGCGGTCGTCGCGCACGTCGGCGATGCGGTAGCCCAGCATGAAGGCGCCGGCACGCCCGGGCGCATGCGCGGCCTGCACGCCCGGTGGCAGCACGAAGGCAGTGTGGGCGGTGTGGGCGGTGCCGCCTTCGCCGTGGCCGCCGTGCTCGCCGGCGGGCACGTCGCCGTGCCCGGTCGCCACCGCCGCCGTCTCGTCGAACGCCACGTTCAGGCCGGCTTGTGCGGTGAGGTAGCGGAAACCCGCCGCACCGCCCGCCACGCCGGCATGCCGCGCGCCGTCCACGCCGAGCTCCAGCTTCAGGTCGCGCGCGAGCGACTTCGACAGCCCCAGGCCCCAGCCCGTCGCGCCGAAGGCCGCGAGGCGGTGGTCGCTGGAGAAGTACGCCGGCAGCAGCGCGGGGTCGAAGGACTGCACGACCGGCTGGCCGTCGCTGCCGATGCTCACCTGGCGGTAGGCCTGCGTGGACACCACGTAGGGCGTGTAGAAGCGCGCCGCGCCCTGCACGTAGCGCCGCGCGCGCAGCGACAGCAGCGTGCCCGCGCCCAGCGGCTGGAACCATTCGGCCTCCAGCCGGTGCGCGCGGATGCCCCAGTCGTCCCGGTAGTGGCCGTAGCCCAGGTGCAGCGCGGCATCGGGCCCGGGCACGTGCAGGATCAGCTTGGCGTCGGCGCTCCACTGGCGGCGCTGGCCGGGCCGCTGCTCCAGCAGCGCCTGCAGGTTGCCGGTGCGCACCTCGGCATCTGCCTGCGGCGGCGCGAAGATGACGCTGGTGGCGCGGTACGGGTCGGCCAGTTCACCGCGTTGCCGCGTGTGCGAAACGCGCGCTTCCAGCACCGCGCGGCGGCTCAGCACCTGCACCAGGCCGGCGGACAGCGCCCAGTCGTTGCGCCGCCCGCGCAGCACCTGCAGGCCGCCACGCTGTTCCACGCGCCCGGGCCGCGCGCTCTTCGTGACGTAGGGCGCGGCATCGTGGTCGAGCGTCGCGGCGATGTCGCTGTGCGTCCCGCTGGCACCCAAAGTGAGCGTCGTCAGCGCGTCGTTCAGGTCGAAGCGGCGCTCCAGGTTCAGGTAGCGTGAACGGAAGTCGCGCTCTTCCGACAAGCCGCCGCCCAGGCCATAGGCCCCGCCTTCAACCCGGTGCAGCCAGCGCACATCGCCCTGCTGGCGGGTTTCCGGCGAGGCGCTGGACAGGGTGTGCACCACCGTGTCGTCGCGCGTGCTGCGGCCGGTGGCCGCGTCGCGGGTCACCGGCCGGTTGTCGCGGTCGATCAGCACGCGGCCCGTCAGCATCGGCGAAGCGCCGACCACCACCAGCCCGCCCGCGCCGTCGGCCACCACGGGTCGGTTGCCGGACGCCGAGCGTGGTGCGGCGCTGACCGGCGTGGCGCCGGACCAGGTGTCCTGCGTCAGGCTCAGCCGCAGGCCGTCGCCGTTGGGCAGGCGCGGCTCGGCCTTCAGCGACAGGCTGTCCGCCGCCAGGGCCGGCATCACGTTCGGTGCGCCTTCCACCGCGCGGGACGATTCACGATAGCGGCTGAACTGCACGGCCACGCCTTCCACCGGCTGCGCCTGCGCGCTGCCGCTGGGAGCCCCCAGCCCGGGCAGCAGCAGGGCGGCCGCGGTCAGGGCCTGCAGCGCGCTGCGGCCTGCCGGTGCTGGAGGGGCCGGCACCTCAGTAGCAGCCACAGGCACCGCCCTCGGCCGCGCGGCCGGAAGGTGCCGCCAGGCGGCTGCTCTCCACGTGGCCGCGCCAGGCGCTGCGCATCGGGAACGGGTCGACCGCCATGTGCGGCTTCAGCAGCGCGCCGCGGTCCCAGGGCTCGACGGTGGCGCAGCCGCCCAGCAGCAGGCTGGCCAGGGTGGCGGCTGCCAGCGCAGCCGGGTGAAGGGGGCGCCGCATCATTGGTCCTGGTACTGGTAGACCAGCCCGTCGGTGCCGGTGTGCTGCGTGCCCGTGGCGTCCAGGCAGTGCGCGTTCAAGGTGAACACGACCACGCCGGGGCCGCTCTTGTTGATCAGCACCTGGTACAGCCCGTTGCCGCCGCGGGTACGCGAGGCGGGGCTGAACGCCGCGTCGCCGCCCACGGGGTCGGTGGTGTTGGTGGCCACGGGGCCCTTGATGACCTGCGCGCTCACCGCGGGCGCGTTGGGCGTGGTGGTGCGCAGTTCAAGGAACAGGTGGTCGGTGTCGTTGCCGCCCTCGCCGGAGCAGATAACGCCGAAAAAGTGCGTGGCGCCGGCCGCCTGGCCGAGCTGGAAGACGAAGCTGTGGGCCTGGCTGGCGCTGGTGGCCACCGCCATCAGCAGGCCCAGGCCGACGTGGGCCAGCAAGCGCGAAAGGGTCGTGGTGTGCATGGCCGCTCCTCAGTTCAGGTAGCCGTCGAGCTTCAGGTTGGCGTCGATGTCCTCGGCCGAGGGCGTCACCGTGAAGGTGTAGCCGGCGCCGCAGGAAGCGGGCAGCGGGTTCTTCGCCAGGTCGCGGTTGAAGCTCAGCGACGCGGGTGCGCCGATGCCGTCCACCGTGGGGTCGGCGTACTTGGCGGTCACTGCGGGAATCCACAGGTTCTTCGCGCCGTTCTTCTGGCAGATGTCGGCGATGGCCACGCGCACCACCAGCTTCACCGCGCAGGAGTCGGCCGGGAAGGTGATGCCGGCGGTGCGGAACGGCACCAGGCCGTGCAGCGCGGGGTCCAGCGACCCTTCGCTGCTCTCGAAGCCGATCACCTGGCCCTTGGCGTCCAGCTTCTCCTTCTGCCGGCTGAAGATGTCCTTGTTCTGGATCAGCTGCGGGATGTTGGCCAGGCTGCCGACCGAGACGACGGACGGGTTGCCCGCCACCGCGCCGGTGGCGCTGTAGACCGGGCGCACGGTGGGGAACAGCACGCTTTGCGCGATCACCGGCAGCTTGCTGCCGTCGGGGGCGGTGCAGCCGTGGCCGATGACGACGTTGTTGTAGGTCGTCTGGCCTTCAGCGGCGGGGTTCTGGATGGTGGTGTGGGCCTGGGCGCCAAGGGTGGCGGCGAGCAGGGCGGCGGCCAGCGCGGCCGGGACGAGGGTCGAATGCATGCGGTAGTCCATGTCGTGTCGTGCACGCGTGCGTGCGCGGCGGCGCTGCGGCGCACGGGCGTGCGCAGCAGCGCTGCTGCGGGCAGCGGCACCAGTCGGGACGAAGGTTGGCCGGGCAGGCCATTCGGGGGCCGAAGAAGGGCCTGGCGGAATCAGGCGCGAGTCAAGCGCAGGTCAAGCGCGGATATCAAGCGCGCTTCAAACCGGCCAGGCGCGGAGCCAGGCCACTCAGGCCAAGGCGGGCGGGCGGGGCGGCGCGTGCAGCCGCGCGGACAGCCAACGCCGCGCGGCGTCCGCCGGCAGCGCCGCGCCCGTGACGGCGCTGGCCACCAGCGCCTGGGGCGGCGCATGGGCGTGCACCGCAGGCACGCCACCGGGCAAGGGCCCGGCGGCCAGTGAGACGAGGGCGCAGTGCTCGCCAGCACCATGGGAAGCGTGGTGATCGGCCGGCGAATCAGGCAGTGCGTGGCCGGCGTGCGCCGTGTCCGCCACCGGCGCCGTGCGTACGCCGTACACCGTGCACACCTGCGCCAGCGGCACACCCTGGCGGACGGCCGCCGCCGCTGCCAGCAGCGGCACCGCGGCCTTCAGCACCAGAAGCACGGCAAGGCACCACAGCCACGCATGGCGCGCGGCGCGGAGCCGGAACTGCAGGGGGTGCGGGCGGGACATCGCGGGGCGCGATTCTAGAGAGGCGCCGCGCGCGCGGGAACCCGCCCCACAGGGCCCGTGCGCATCACCGCATCACGCGGCATCGCAACGGGCGGAACCGACGCCTCGCGATGCCGCGCGGCGTCCATCGGATCAGCGGGTCTTGCTGCACTTGCCTGGCGTCGCCAGCTCAAGCTTCGCCACTTCCTTCTTGCCCTCGTCCTCGCTGACCAGCTCAACGCCAGCACCA
>CBIHPZ010000074.1:0-10571 GCA_966211865.1 uncultured Aquabacterium sp. | reverse complement strand
CGAGCCCTCGCCGCTGGCCCGCGTGGCCGACCAGCCGCTGTGGACCGACCCCGCTTCCGGCTACGTGCGGCGCAACGTGTCGCCGCCCGCGCGCTCGCCGATCCAGCTGGTGGACGTGGTGTTCCCCGCCGGCCAGCGCGTGGCCTACGACGCGACGCCGCGCGACAACGAGGTGCACCAGCAGGTCTGGATGATCGACGGCACGATCGAGCTGACGGTGGGGGAGACCACCTGGCGCCTGGAATCGGGCGACTGCCTGGCGATGCAGCTGGACCAGCCCATCGTCTACCGCAACCCCACCCGCCGCCCGGCGCGCTACCTGGTGGCGCTGGTGGCCCTGCCTTACCTGTCCCGGAGAAACTGATGACGAGCGAAGTGAGCGTGCGCCGTGTCGGCCCTAACGAGGCCGCCGCCTGTGTGGAGGCGCTGGCCGATGTGCTGATCGATTGCGTCGAAGGCGGCGCATCGGTCAGCTTCATGTGGCCGCTGCCGCGGGAACGCGCGCTGGCCTTCTGGCGCGGCGTGGCCGAGGGCGTGGCCCGCGGCGAACGGGTGCTGCTGGTGGCCGAGGACGCCGAAGGCATCGTCGGCACGGTGCAGCTCGTGACCGGCCTGCCGGAGAACCAGCCGCACCGCGCCGACGTGGCCAAGATGCTGGTGCACCGGCGCGCGCGCCGGCGCGGCATCGCGCAGCGGCTGATGGCGGCGGTGGACGCCGAGGCGCGTGCCGAGCGGCGGACGGTGCTGGTGCTGGACACCGTGACCGGTGGCGATGCCGAGCGGCTGTACGAACGCGCCGGCTGGCAGCGCGTCGGCATGGTGCCCAACTACGCGCTGATGCCGGACGGCCGCTTCTGCGGCACGACGTTCTTCCACAAGCAGCTCTAACTTGAAAAACGAGCGTCCGCGCCCATGGGCGCGCGGCGCGACCGGCCGCCGCCGCGGCCACCTGCCACCAGTCACCTGCCACCCGCCACCCGGTGATTCGCCCGCGGCGGCGGCCTGCGCCCGCAGCCGACCGGCGCCGCGCCAGGCCCCGGCGGGGTGTGCTCAGTCCTGCACCTGCCGCAGCAGCGCCTCGATCTGCGCCGCGTCGATGGGCTTGGTCAGGTGCGCCTGGAAGCCGGCGCGCGCGGTGGCCTCGCGGTCGCTGGCCTGGCCGTAGCCGGTCATCGCGGCGACGAAAAGCGCCTCGCCGCACAGCGAACGCAGGCGCTTGATGGCGGCATAGCCGTCGTCGCCCGGCATGTTCAGGTCCAGCAGCACCAGGTCGGGCTGGAACTGCTGGGCGCGGGCCAGGGCCTCGTCGGCGCTGTAGGCGCCTTCGGCCGTGTGGCCCATCAGGCCCAGCACGGTGACCATGGAGTCGGTGGAGTCGCGGTTGTCGTCCACCACCAGCACGCGGCGCCCGGCGGGCACGCTGACTTCGGGGGTTACCTGCGGCGGGCTCGGCACCGGCGCCGGCTGGCGCAGCGGCAGCTGCATCACGAAGCAGCTGCCGTGGCCCAGGCCGTCGCTGTGCGCGGTCAGGCGGCCGCCGTGCTGTTCCACCAGCGCGCGCGCCAGGTTCAGGCCGATGCCCAGGCCGCTTTCGCTGGGCGAGCGGCCCGGCGTGGGCTCCTGGCGGAAGAGGTCGAAGATGCGCTCCAGCGCCTCGTGCGCGATGCCGGGCCCGTTGTCCGCCACGCTGGCGACGAGGCTGGCGCCTTCGGTGCGCACGCTCACCGTGATGTGGCCGCCCGGCGGCGTGTAGCGCACCGCGTTGTGCAGCAGGTTCTGCAGCGCCTGCGCCAGGCGCGTGGCGTCGCCCAGCAGCGGCACCGGGCCGGGCAGGTGCAGGTCCAGGGTCTGCTGCCGCGCCAGCAGGGCGGGGCGCACGGTCTCCACGCTGGTGTTCACCACGTCGCTGAAGTCGATCGGCGCCAGGCTCAGCGCGATCTTGCCGGTGACGATGCGGCCGACGTCCAGCAGGTCGTCGACCAGGCGCGTCAGGTGGCCCATCTGGCGGTCGATGATGTCGCACATGCGCAGCGCGGTGGGCGGCAGGTCGGGCTGGCGGCGCAGCACGCTGGAGGCGTTGCGCACCGGCGCCAGCGGGTTGCGCAGCTCGTGCGCCAGCATGGCGATGAACTCCTGCATGCGCTGGCTGGCGTGCTCCAGCTCCTGCAGCCGGCGCTGCTGCGACAGGTCGCGCGTGACCTTGGCGAAGCCGCGCAGGCTGCCGTCGGGCGCGCGCACCGGCGTGACGACGGCGCTGGCCCAGTACAGGCTGCCGTCGCGGCGCACGCGCCAGCCTTCGGTGTCCACGCGGCCGTCGCGCAGCGCGGCGGCCAGTTCCTGCTGCGGGCGGCCGGCGGCCACGTCCTCGGGCGTGAAGAAGAGGGCGAAGTCGCGGTGGATCACCTCGGCCGCGCTGTAGCCGTTGATGGCGGCGGCGCCGGCGTTCCAGGTGAGCACGCGGCCGCTCGGGTCGAGCATGAAGATGGCGTAGTCCTTGACGGACTCGACCATCAGCCGGAACTGCTCCTCGCTTTGCCGCAGCGCTTCTTCCTGCGCGCGGCGGGCGGTCAGGTCGCGCGTGACCTTGGCGAAGCCGCGCAGCGTGCCGTCGCGGTCGCGCAGCGCGGTGATGACCACGCTGGCCCAGAAGCGCGTGCCGTCCTGGCGCAGGCGCCAGCCTTCGTCCTCGAAGCGGCCCTGCGCGGTGGCCAGGCGCAGCTCGGTCTGCGGCCAGTCCGCGGCCACGGCTTCCGCAGGGTAGAAGGTCTCGAAGGAGCGGCCGATGATCTCGTCGGCGCGGTAGCCCTTCAGGCGCTGCGCACCGGCATTCCAGGTGACGACGCGGCCTTCGGTGTCGAGCATGAAGATCGCGTAGTCCTGCACGCTCTCGACGAGCAGCCGGAAGCGTTCATCGGACGGTGCGGCGCGGTCGGGCGGCGAGGGGTGCGCGGGCGGGGTGGCAGGCGTGTTCGGTGGACTGGGCGCACTCGGTGGACTGCTCGGCGGGCACATCGGCCCAGCATAGCAGCGGGGTCCCGCGGCACCGGGCCCCGCGCGGGCTCACCACTTCAGCACGCAGGGCAGTTCGCGGTGCTGTTCGACCAGGCTGTCCAGCCACACGCCGGTGCGGCAGCGGCGGCTGGCGTACAGCGCCTCGGCGCCGCGCACGTGCACGCGGCCCGGGCGCGTCAGCACGACGACGATGCTCATCACGCCCTGGCGGTCGACCACGCGCGAGAAGGCCGCGCGCGCCCACAGGTGGCCGCCGTCGGGGCAGCGCAGCTTCAGCGGCGCCACGCAGGCGTGGCCGCGTTCCAGCGCGTCCCACAGGTCGCGCAGCACCTGGCGCGGCATGTCGGGGTGGCGCAGGCGGTCGAAGGGCTGGCCCAGCAGGTCGGGCGCGGCCGGGCCGCCGGCCGCCGCCAGCGCGGGGCTGCAGTAGCGCACGCGGTACTGCAGGTCCAGCGTCAGGACGACGACCGAACCGCGGGCGATGTCGTGCGCGGGCCGGTCGAGCCGGTCCGGCCTGTCGAGGAAGAAGGGGTGGGTCACGGTGGGGACGGTTCTTGTCTGCCTGTGCCCTGTTTTCGGCATCCGGCGCCCGGTCTCAAGCCCCGTGCATGGCGTTGCGGCGTGGGGAGTTCTTGCGGCGTGCGCCGCTCGGCATACTCGGCGCGCGGGGCCGGGCCGGCGTGTGGCCGGGCAGGCGGCCGCGCGGGAGGACAACGATGTTCCCTTGGCTGTGGTTGTGGGCACCGCAGGTGCACCTGCCGTGGAGTGGCGACGTGGCCCAGCGCATCGCGCCGGCCACCCACTGGTTCTTCCAGGGCATCCAGCCCGGCGCGGGCCATGCCCGCATCGAGGAAGAAGCGTTCGACGTCGCCAGCTACGGCAAGCAGCTGGGCCTGATCACCGAGCTGCTGCTGGACCTGTCGCGCCGCAGCAGCGGCGCGCCTTCCGCCGAAGCGGCCAAGGCGCAGCGGAAGCTGCAGGACATCGCGCGCCGCATCGAGGCCATCAAGGCGCAGGAATACGCGCGCGAAGCCGAGGACCTGGAGGAGCAGCTGCGCGCGGCGCAGCGCCGCGGCGGCGCCGAGTTCGAGCAGCTGGCCGCCCGGCTGCGGCCGCTGCTGGAGCCGCCGGCGGGCTGAATCCGCAGCGCGGCGGTCAGATGCCGCCGGGTTCCGAGATCTCGCGCAGGGCGGTGTCGGTGTGGCCGCTCTGGCGCAGCGCCAGGTCGCCCAGCGAGACGATGCCGACCAGCTCGCGGTCGGTGTTGATCACCGGCACGCGCCGCACCTTGGCGCTGCCCATCAGGCGCATCACCTCCTCGGCGTCCTGGTCCTCGGTGCACCACTGCACCTCCATCGTCATCACGTCGGAGACGCAGGCGTCGTCGGGCGACAGGCCGCTGGCCACGCCGCGCACGGTGATGTCGCGGTCGGTCACCATGCCCAGCAGGCGCTTGCCGTTGCACACCGGCAGCGCGCCGATGTCGAGGTCGCGCATCAGCTCGGCGGCGTGGTGCAGCGAGGCTTCGGGGCCGATCACCTGCGGCGACGGCGACATGATCTGGGCGATGGTGGTCATGGGGGGCTACCCTGGCAGCTGAAGGCCCTTCATCGGCAAGGCCCGTACCCGCGGCACGCCGCCGTGCGCCGGCGTGGCGGCGGGCGGGTGAAGTTCCCGGTCAGCTCAGGTCAGCTCAGGTCAGCGTGCGGCGATCCGGCGCGCGGCGCGCCGGGTGCTCGCGCACACCATGCCAGCCGCGCGTGGGCAGCGGCGTGTCGGGAGACACCTCGTCGATCCAGCCGCTGCCGGTGTCCGCCGGGGCGCTGTCCAGCAGCGACTCATAACGCTGGATCAGCTCGGCCAGCACCAGCGGCCAGTGCAGCGACTGGGCGCGCTGCAGCGCGGCGTAGGCCAGCTGCGAATCGCCGTCGTCGATGGCCGCGGCAATGGCTTCGGCCCAGGCCTCGGGCTGGCGCGATTCCACCGTGGTGCCGGCGCCGGCCACCAGCTCGCCCAGGCCGCCCTGGGCACTGGCCACCACCGGCGTGCCGCAGGCCATGGCCTCCAGCGCGCTGAGGCCGAAGCTCTCGTGGTCGCCGGCGTGCACGAAGCAGTCGCTGCTGGCCAAGAGGCGCGCCACGCGGCGGCTGCTCTCTTCGGCCGGCAGCACGATCACCTGCGCGCCGGTGGGCGGGCGCGGGCCGGCGCCCACCGCCAGCAGCCGGTAGCGCGGGCCCAGGCGGCGCACGGCGTCGGCCAGCAGGTCCAGCCGCTTTTCGGCGGTGAAGCGGCCGGCGTAGACCACCAGCCGCACGTCGGCCGGCAGCTGGTGGCGCTGCGTGAAGCGCCAGCGCCAGCGCGGGTCGTCGGCCGCGGGCGAGAAGACGGAGCAGTCGACCCCCAGCGGCTGGTAGCGCACGCGCTGCACGCCCAGCTGGGCCAGCTCGCGCACCAGCCCACGGCTGGGGGCCAGCACCAGGTCGTAGCCGGCGTACAGGCGCGCCAGGTAGTCGCCGGCCTGGCGCTCGGCCCAGCGGCCCACCCAGGTGCTGGGGCCGCCGTCGCCGGCCACCAGGCGCGCCGCCAGCGCGGGCAGGTGCATGGGGCAGAAGGCGATGGCCGGCACGTTCAGCCGCTGCGCGGCGTCCAGCGCGGCCCAGCCCAGCGTGTAGGGGTCGCCCGACTCGATCAGGTCGGGCGCGGCGCGCTCGATCATCTGTGCCGCGCGGCGGCGGTCGATGACGAAGCGGTAGCCGCTGGCGGCGGGCAGCGGGATGCCGCCGCAATCGATGCGGCCGGGGCCGTCCACGCCGGGCGCCATCAGCGTGTGCTGCCACTGCAGGGCGCTCAGGGCACTGCGCTTGCAGCTCAGCAGGCGCCGCACCGCGCCACTGCCTTCGGCCGACCACAGCATGGTCGCGTCCAGCAGGTGCGGGCGGCTGGGGGTGGTCGACGGCGGATGGGCAGAGGCATGCATGGGAAGTCGGTTGGCAAGCCACGTGCCCAGGCGGCTACGCGTCGATGGTGAGTTAGCGACACGGCCGCCACGTGCGGCGCGCGAGGGGCGCGCCGCCCGTGGCGCGGAGCTCAGTTGCGGTCGCTGCGGGCGCTGCGCTGGTTGAAGCCCGACGACGAATCGGTGGAGTTCGATCCGCCGGTGGTGCTGCTGGCGTCGGTGCCGGTGCTGCCCATGCCGCTGCTCGTGGAGCTGCCGCTGGAACCCATCGTGCTGCTGGTGCTGCCCGTGGAGCCCATCGTGTTGCTGCCGCTGCTCGTCGTGCCGGTGGTGTTGCCGGTGGAGCCCATGGTGCCGCTGCCGGTGCTGCCGGTGCTGCCCAGGTTGCCGCTGCTCGTCGTGCTGCCGGTGCCGCCCATCGTGCTGCTGTTGTTGCTGGTGCTGCCCGTGCTGCCCATCGTGCCGCCGCTGGTGTTGCCCGGAGGCGTGCTGTTGTTGGCGCCGCTGGTGGCGGTGCTGCCGCTGGTGCCGGACGTGGTGTTGCCGGTGTCGCCCGCCGTGCCCGGGGTGCCCTGGTTGCCGGCGGTGCCCGCACCCGTTCCGGCGCTGGTGCCCGTGCCGGCGCTGGTGCCGGCGCTGGAACCCGCGGTGCCGCTGCCGCTCTGGGCATAGGCGATGCCGCCGACGACCACGAGGCAGGCGGCGGCGGCGCTGGTGAGGCGTGTGAAGAGGGTGTTCATGCTGGACTCCGAAAGATGAAAGGAAGGACCCGCCGCAAACGGCTTGCAAGAGAGCAGTGAGCAGCTGCGGCGACGTGGACCTTGGGCGGCAACGGCCATGCCCAAATGCGCACATTTACAGCCCTTCCCGCGCAAGCGGTCGCCCACATAACCTTTGAAACGCGGGGATACGCTGGAACCTGAAAGGGCTTTGCACGGGCGGCGCCCGGGCTTGCCGCAAAGGCTCCGCGCGAAACGCAAGACTTGCCGGGACGCACGCTTCTGCCGAGCGGGGCACACCGATTGCCGAAGCCTGTCGCCCGGGACTGCCCCGGAAGCGGAGCCGACGATGACGTTGCTGCAGAGCTTTTCTTGCGCCGCACGGGGGTGGCGCTGATGGACGCCGCCACCGCCCCCCGGGTTTCCGCCCGGCCCACGCTGGCCGGGGCGGCCGACCGACCGGACGCCACCCGCCAGCGGCCCCTGCCGCTGGATGAGCGGGCCGCGGCCGTGTCGCTGCTGGACCTGGTGCAGTCGCTGCTGCATGAAGTGCCGGGCTTGATCAGCGACCGCGTGGAGCTGCTGTCGCTGGAGCTGGGCCGGGCCGGCGCGGCGCTGGCCAAGATCGCGGTGCTGGCGGTGGCTGCGGCCATCCTCGGCATCACCGCCTGGGCGGCGCTGTGGGCCGGCGTGGTGATGGGCCTGCTGGCACTGGGCTGGCACTGGGCGCTGGCGCTGGGCCTGGTCGTCGTGGCCAACGTGGGCGCGGTGGTGTGGGCGGCGCTGCAGATCCGCCAGCTGTCGGCCCTCTTGAAGCTGCCGGCCACGCAGCGCCACCTGACCTTGCGCGCTTCCGCGCAGGCCGTGGCCGCGCAGTCGCTGCCGGTGGCGGCCGATGCGCCGCTGGGCGCGCCGCCCCGCACCAGCCCCCTGGAGGAGACCTGACGCCATGCAAGCCGTGCTGCCCCCGTCCGCCCCGGAAAGCCGCGCCACCTCGGCCGCGAAGGCCGAAGAGGACGATGACCTCGACACCCGCATCCGCCGCGCCGAGCAGGACCTGATCGCCCGTGACGAGCGCGTGCTGCGCCAGGTGAAGGCCCTGGGCCAGCGCCTGCAGCGCGCGCGCGATCCGCAGCGCTGGGCCGTGCCCGCGGCCGCGGCGGCGGTGGCGCTGGCCGGCACCTGGTGGCTGTGGCGCCACCACGGCGCGCCGGCCGCGGCCCGACGCCGGGCGCTGCGGGACGAGCGGCCGGTCCACGATCACGCTTCGCTGCGCGGCGCCGGCACGGCGCTGGGCCTGGTGGGCGCCGGTCGCCTGCTGATGCAGTGGCTGCCGGTGGTGTGGCCGATGATCCCCGCACGCTGGCGGCCGCCGGTCAACCCGGCTTCGGCCACCTCGCTGCTGGCCTTCGGTCTGCAGCTGGCGCGCAGGCGCTGGTCGCCGGCCGCCACGGCCGGGCTGCGCACCGCACCCCACGTGGATTTGAAGCGTTATGCCGGCACCTGGTACGAGATCGCCCGCCTGCCCGAGCCGCATGAAGACGCCTGCCGCGACCAGCCACGCGCCACCTACACGCCGCGCGGCCAGCAGCTGGAGGTGCTGAACCGCTGCCGCGACGCGCAGGGCGAGGAACGCCGCGTGCGCGGCGTGGCCACCGTGCAGCCGGGCAGCGGCAACGCCCGGCTGAAGGTGACGTTCGCGCCGCCGGTGCTGCACTGGTTGCCGATGGTGTGGGCCGACTACTGGATCCTGTACGTCGATGCGGACTACCAGGTGGCGCTGGTGGGCAACCCCGCGCGCGACCGCCTGTGGCTGCTGGCGCGCCAGCCCACGCTGGCGCCCGCGGCGCTGCGGGCGGTGGTGGACGTGGCGCGGGTGCAGGGCTTTCCGACCGACCAGCTGCAGTCTTCGCAGCGGGTCTGAGCGCGGTCCCAGCGCCTTTCGCCTTGGGCCGCGCCACGGCGCGGCGCCAGGGTTAAGCGAGGGTGAACGCGAGCGCCGCCGAGGGTGGCGGGGCATGGGGCTTGCCGATTTCAGGGGGCTTTTTCACTCCCATGAAAGGACTCGAAGCATGACCCGATTCACCACCGCCCAAGGCCGCTGTTGCCGCTGGCTGCTGTCCCTCACCGTGGTGGCGGGGGCGGCTGCCAGCCCCGCGCTGCACGCCCAGACCACCACGCCGGCCGGCGGGCCGGCCACTTCCTCGTCCAACACCACGGGCACGCCCTCGGCCGCGGCCGGCGGTACCAGCGCTTCCGCGTCGGCCGCGTCGAATGAAGGTTATTCGTGGATTCCCGGCACGCGCCGCGGCTACGTCGGCATCAACCTGGGCCGGTCCGACTACGACACGCCCTGCGGCAGCGGCGGCTTCACCTGCGACAAGTCGAAGCTGGCCGGCAAGGTCTACTCCGGCGGCATGTTCAACGACTACCTGGGCATGGAACTGGGCTACCTGCATGCGGGCCGCGCCGACCGTGCCGGCGGCCGCACCGACGCGCAGGGCCTGAACGCCAGCGTGGTGGGCCGCGTGCCCTTCGGCGCCTTCAATGCCTTCGCCAAGGGCGGCATCACCTACGGCCGCACGCACACCTCGGCCGCCGGCGCCGCGGGCGTGCCCACCGGCACCGGGTCGGGCTGGGGCGGCTCCTACGGCGCCGGGCTGGGCTGGGACTTCAACCGCACGTCGGGCGTGGTGCTGGAGTGGGAGCGCCATGACTTCCGCTTTGCCGGCCTCGGCAAGGAAAACGTGGACATGACCACCATCGGCTACCGCCACCGCTTCTGACGCCGCGGGGCGGGCTGCGGGGCGCCACGGCGCCGCGCAGCTTTTCCGCCGGTTCTTTCGGCAACCCTTACCGCCGGACACAGTGCCCTCTCCGGGTTCACCCCGACTTCGGCCCCGCGCCGAGTGCTATTTGGCACACGGCGTGCCTGTGCGGGCGTGGCATGGAAGCTGCTGTTACCGGTGATTTCCACGCCGCGCGTGTGCGGCGTGCTGCGTCTGTCCAGGAGAAGCCATGAGCGTCGTTGAAATGCCGGACCGGGTGGGGTTGCCGGTCGACGAACTGCAGACCGTTCTCGTCGCGCTGATCGCCTTGCGCGACGGCGATGCCAGCGTGCGATTGCCGTACCACTGGGCCGGCGTGGCGGGCCGCGTGGCGGACGCCTTCAACGACGTGGTGCAGCAGAACGCCGCGATGGCCGAAGAGCTGTCGCGCCTGCGCCAGGTGGTGGGCCGGCAGGGCAAGCTGAAGCAGCGTGCTTCCTTGCGCGAGACGCGCGGCTTCTGGGGCCAGTCCATCGAGTGCATCAACTCGTTGATCGACGACCTGGTGCACCCGACGTCTGAAGTGGCCCGGGTGATCGGCGCCGTGGCGCAGGGGGATCTGTCCAAGAGCATGGCGCTGCAGGTGGACGGCCGGCCGCTGGAAGGCGAGTTCCTGCACACCGCCGAGACCATCAACAAGATGGTCGACCAGCTCGGCAACTTCTCGGCCGAGGTGACGCGCGTGGCGCGCGAGGTGGGCACCGAGGGCAAGCTGGGCGGCCAGGCGACCGTGAAGGGCGTGGCCGGCACCTGGAAGGATTTGACCGACTCGGTGAACTCCATGGCGGGCAACCTGACCGACCAGGTGCGCAACATCGCCGACGTGACGACCGCGGTGGCCAAGGGCGACCTCTCGAAGAAGATCGAGGTGGACGTCAAGGGCGAGTTCCTGACCCTGAAGAACACCATCAACACCATGGTGGACCAGCTGCGGTCCTTCGCGTCGGAGGTGACGCGGGTGGCGCGCGAGGTGGGCACCGAAGGCTCGCTGGGCGGCCAGGCGCGGGTGGAAGGCGTGTCCGGCACCTGGAAGGACCTGACCGATTCGGTCAACTC
>CBIHPZ010000073.1:0-10667 GCA_966211865.1 uncultured Aquabacterium sp. | reverse complement strand
TCCATGGCCGCTCGCTTCGGGCGGCAGCTCGCCAGGCCAGGCCGGAGCGCTGCAGCGGCGCACCTCGGCATCACGCATGTCCGCGTGTCGCTGCTCCGCATGGAGGTCGACCTGCCACACGCCGCTGCCAGCATGCATGACCAGCCCGGCGCCCGGTGGCAGCGGCGTGCCGTCGTTGGCCTTGCCCTGGTAAAGCGGTGGCGTGATGGCGGTGCCGCCGGGGTCGTTCGTGTTGTCGTCGTGCATCCACGCAGGATAGCGACGGCCCGCTGATAACACCCATTTACAGCGTCATTTCCTCAGCCGGAGGAATGAGGGACGCAGCCGCTCAGGCCAAGGCCTGCGAGGCCTTCACCTCCACCCGCACCGCCTCGGTCAGCTCGGCCTTCAGTTCGGAGAACGCGGCCGTGGTCTTCACGTGATAGTGCCGCGGGTGCGGCAGCGGGACCGTGCGGTCGAGCTTGATGCGGCCGGGACGGGCGCTCATCACCATCACGCGGCTGCCCATGAAGACGGCCTCGTCGATGTCGTGGGTGACGAAGAGCACCGTCGTCCGCTCGGCCTCCCAGATGCCCAGCAGCAGCTCCTGCATCAGCTCGCGCGTCTGGTGGTCCAGCGCGCCGAAGGGCTCGTCCATCAACAGCATGCGGGGGCGGTTGGCCAGTGCCCGGGCCAGCGCGGTGCGCTGCTGCATGCCGCCCGAGAGCTGCTTGGGGAAATGCCGCTCGAAGCCCTTCAGCCCCACCTTGGCGATGAAGCCGTCGGCGATCTCCAGCTGCTGCGCGCGCGGCAGGCCGCGTTCCCGCAGGCCAAAGCAGACGTTGTCCTGCACCGTCAGCCAGGGGAACAGCGTGTAGCTCTGGAACACCATGCCGCGGTCGGCGCCCGGGCCCTCGATGCGGCGGCCGTCCAGCAGCACCTCGCCGGTGGTGGGCACGTCCAGCCCGGCCACGATGCGCAGCAAGGTGCTCTTGCCGCAGCCGGACGGGCCGAGGATGGTGATGAAGTCGTTCTCCGCCACGTCCAGGTCGGTGGCCTGCAAGGCCAGCGTCTCGCCGTGGCTGGAGCGGAAGCGGCGCGACACGCCGCGCACGGTCAGCAGTGGCGCGCTGGCTTTGGACGAGTTGCTGGCCGTGGCGGTCATGCTCACTTCCCGATGTTGATCAGCGGCGCGGTCTGCATGTTGGCGGGGATCACGACGGTGGTCGTGCCGCCCTTCTCGGCGAACTTGAGCAGCGCCAGGTTCGACTCGTGCTGCAGGTATTCCCGCGTCAGGCTCTGGTTGATGATCTGGTTCGCGCGGGCCACGCCTTCGGCGCGCTTGACTTCCACCTGCGCCTCGGCCTCGGCAATGGCCACGCGCTGGCGCGTGGTCTCCAGCTGCTTCTGCGCCGCCACCGCTTCCTGGATCGCTTTCTCGATCGCGGGGTCGGTGGTCAGCGCGCGGATCACCACGCGGGTGATCGTGAACACGCCCTTGTCGTTGGCGTCCAGTTCCTGCTGCAGGCTCTTGCGCACCGCGGCGGCCAGTTCGTCGCGCTGGGTGTGCATCACCAGGCTGTCGATGCGCGCCGCCTGCTCGTAGACGGCATTGCGGGCCAGGCGCTGCAGCAGGCCGTAGGCCGGCAGCACCACGCCGCTGCCCTCGTCGCGCACGTGCTGGCCGGCGTACTTCACGTGCAGGTCGGCGATGGACGCTGACGCCACGCGGTAGTAGACGGTGAGGTCCAGGTCCCGCACCGTCAGGTTGTCGCGCGCCTTGGGCGTCATGTCGTTCAGGTCGACGCCGATCTCCTTGGCGGAGAACTCCAGCACCGACGAAATGCCGGGTATGCGCACGTAGACGCCGGGCTCCATCTCGTCCGGGTTCACCTTGCCCAGCGTGGCGCGCACGCCCACGTTGCCGCTCTGGATGGTGCCGCAGCTGGTGAATGCCAGCGCCATCAGCATCGCCGCGATCAATCCGGCGACGACCGTTCCTGCCGTTCTCATGGTCCCCTCCTCGGGCCGTTGAAACGGCGGCATTCTCCCGTCACCGTCCCAGCTGGGCCCAGGGGAACAAGGCACGGTTGGCGGCCTTGAACAGCAGATCGCTCAAGAGGCCGATGAGGCCGATGACGATGATGCCGAAGATGATCTGGTCGGTGGCCAGCAGCGCCTGGCTGTCGGTGATCATGTGGCCGATGCCGCTGGAAGCGCCGATCAGCTCGGCCACGATCACGTAGGTCCAGGCCCAGCCCAGCACCATGCGCAGGATCTCGGCGATCTCGGGCGCCGCGCCGGGAATGAGCACGCGGCGGATCAGGCTGCGGTCGCGCACGCCCAGCGTGTAGGCGGCCTCCACCAGGTCGCGCCGGGTGTTGCCCACCGCCACCGCGATCATCAGCACCAGGTTGAAGAAGCTGCCGATGAAGATCACCGCCAGCTTCTGCGACTCGCCGATGCCGGCCCACAGGATCAGCAGCGGGATGAAGGCCGAGGCCGGCAGATAACGCGCAAAGGAGATGAAGGGCTCGAAGAAGGCCTCGATGGGCTTGTAGGCGCCCATCAGCACGCCCAGCGGCAACGCCAGCAGCGCGGCAATGACGAAACCGCCGACCACGCGCCACACCGTCATGCCGATGTCGGCGAGGAAGCCCATCTGCGTCAGCAAGGTCCAGCCGCTCTTGAGCATCGTCAGCGGATCGGCCAGGAAGGTCTTCTGCACGTAGCCGCCGAAGGTGGCCACACTCCAGGCCGCGGCGAAGACGACGAAGAAGGCCACGCCGAGCGCGATGCGCGCGCCCGGCGACACGGGAACCAGCGGCTTCATCGCACCCCCGCCGGACGGGCCGCAGCCGCGGCGCCGCTTTGCGCGGCGCAGGGAACGCAGTCAACGCAGCGAACGCGGCGTGCGCCGGAGCCCACCCGCCTCACTTCAGGAACCGGGTGTCGGCCAGCTTGGACAGGTCCGGCACCGCCTTGATGATCCCCGCTTCCAGCAGCAAGTCCGCCGCTTCCTTGCTGAACTGCGCGTGCTCGCCGGCGAAGAACTTCTGGTTCGCCTCGCGGTCCTGCCAGCGCAGGTACTTCTGGCTGGTCTCGAACTGTTCCGCCGTCTGCTTCACGTCGGCGCCCATGATCTCGAAGCTCTTCTTCGGATCGGCCTTGATCATCGCCACCGCGTCGAAATACGCATCCGCCAGGCCCTTGGCGGCCTTGGGGTTCTCGGCCAGGAACTTGGGCGTGCAGCCGAAGGTGTCCATCACCATCGGGTAATCGAGCGTGGTGGCGATGATCTTGCCGGCCTCGGGCTTCGCGCGCACCGCGCCCAGGTAGGGCTCGTAGGTCATCGCGGCGTCGATGCCGTCGGTGCCCGCGATCATCGCGTTGGCGGCGGCCTGCGGCTCCAGGTTCACCACCTTCACGTCCTTCACCGACAGGCCGTTCTTCTTCAGCATCCACGCCAGCGTGAAGTAAGGCGCCGTGCCCGGCGCACTGGCCGCCACGGTCTTGCCCTTCAGGTCGGCGATCTTCGCGATGGCCGGCTTCACCACCATGCCGTCGGCGCCGTAGCTCTTGTCCAGCTGGAAGATCTGCGTCGTGGCCACGCCATTGGCGTTCCAGACCACCCAGGTTTCCACCGTGGTGGCCGCGCACTGGATGTCGCCCGAGGCCACGGCCAGGTGGCGGTCCTTCTGCGGAATCTTCTTGATGGACACGTCGAGCCCGTGCTTCTTGAAAAGCCCCGCTTCCTTGGCCAGGGTCAGCGGCGCGAAGCCGGTCCAGCCGGAGATGCCGATGGCGACCTTGGTCTCCTGGGCGAAAGCCGTGGTGGCCGTGGCGGCCGTCATGGCGAAGAGGCCGGCGGCGGCCAGCGCGAGCGAGGACTTCATGGTTTTCTCCGAACGACGATGAGCGAGGTCAGCGATGGTGCGAGATCAGGCCGGGGTCCACAACGCGGGCAAGCCCGGAAGGGTGCGGAACACGCGCGACAGCGACCCGTTGGTCACCAGCGCGGTGGCGCGCTCGATGTCCGGGGCCAGGTAGCGGTCACGGTCCACCGACGGGCAGGCGTCGCGCAGCAGCGCGTGCGCCATTTCCAGCGCCACCGAACTGCCCAGTGGCCGCAGGAACTCAATGCCTTGCGCCGATGCAAGCCATTCGATGCCGAGGATGTGCGCGGTGTTGCGGATCATCGCTTGCAAGCGCCGTGCCGCGAAGGTGGCCATGGAGACATGGTCTTCCTGGTTGGCGGAGGTCGGCAATGAATCGACGCTGGCCGGATGCGCCAGCGACTTGTTCTCCGACGCCAAGGCCGCCGCGGTGACGTGGGCGATCATGAAGCCGGAATTCAAACCCGGGTCTGAGGTGAGGAAAGGCGGCAGGCCCGACACGCTGGCATCGATCAGCATCGCGATGCGGCGCTCGGCAATGGCGCCCACTTCGGCAATGGCCACGGCCATTGCATCGGCGGCCAAGGCCACCGGCTCGGCGTGGAAGTTGCCGCCGCTGATCATCGTGCCGTCGTCGGGAAACACCAGCGGGTTGTCGGTCACCGCATTGGCCTCGCGCATCAGCACCAAGGCGGCGTGGCGCAATTGGTCCAGGCAGGCGCCCACCACCTGCGGCTGGCAGCGCAGGCAGTAGGGGTCCTGCACGCGGTCGTCGCCTTCGCGGTGCGATTGGCGGATGGCGCTGCCGGCCAGCAGCGCGCGGTAGTACTGCGCCACGTCCATTTGCCCAGGCTGGCCGCGCAATGCATGAATGCGCGGGTCGAAGGGGCCGTCGCTGCCACGCGCGGCATCGACCGTCAGCGCGCCGATCACCAGCGCCGACTCCAGCACCGGCTCGAAGGCCAGGAAGGCATGCAGCGCCAAGGCGGTGGAGGTCTGCGTGCCATTGATCAGCGCCAGGCCTTCCTTGGCCGCCAGTTGCAGCGGCGCAATGCCGGCTTCGGCCAGCACGCCGCGCGCGGCCTTGCGCTGGCCATCCACCAGGAACTCGCCCTCGCCGATCAGCGCCAGGGTCATGTGCGACAGCGGCGCCAAATCGCCTGACGCGCCCACCGAGCCCTGGCTCGGCACGTACGGCACCAGGCCGGCATTGAAGACCGCGAGCAGGCTGTCGATCACCACCGGCCGCACGCCGGAAGCACCACGCGCGAGCGAGCCCGCCTTCATCGCGAGCATCAGGCGCACCACCGCGGGCTGCAGCGGTTCGCCCACGCCCACCGAATGGGAACGGATCAGATTGAGCTGCAGCAGCGCAAGGTCGCTTTCGCTGATGCGTTGGTTCGCCAGCTTGCCGAAGCCGGTGTTGACGCCATACACCGGCGCATCACCCTCGGCGGCGCGCTGCACCACGGCCGCGCTGGCGGCAATGACCGGCGCCGCGGCCGCATCGAGTTGCAATTGAACGCCGCCACGGTGAATGGCCAGCAGGTCGTCCAGGCTCAATTGGCCCGGCTTCAGGATCACGGTCTCGGTCAAGTTCAGGCTCCAAGCATGGGCAGGTTCAAACCCTGTTCCTTCGCGCAGGCGATGGCCTCGTCATAGCCCGCATCGGCATGCCGCATCACGCCCGTGCCGGGGTCGTTCCACAACACACGCTCGATGCGTTTCGCCGCCGCATCGGTGCCGTCGCACACGATCACCACGCCCGAATGCTGCGAATAACCCATGCCCACGCCACCGCCGTGGTGCAGGCTGACCCAGGTGGCGCCGCCGGCGGTGTTCAGCAGCGCATTCAGCAGCGGCCAGTCGCTCACCGCATCGCTGCCGTCCTTCATGCTCTCGGTCTCGCGGTTGGGCGAGGCCACCGAGCCGGAATCCAGGTGGTCGCGGCCGATCACGATGGGTGCCTTCAATTCGCCCGACTTCACCATCTCGTTGAAGGCCAGGCCGGCACGGTGGCGCTCGCCCAGGCCGATCCAGCAGATGCGCGCGGGCAGGCCCTGGAAGGCGATGCGTTGGCCGGCCATGTCCAGCCAACGGTGCAGGTGCGCGTCCTCAGGGAACAGCTCCTTCATCTTGGCGTCGGTCTTGCGGATGTCTTCCGGATCACCCGACAGCGCCACCCAGCGGAACGGGCCCTTGCCACGGCAGAACAGCGGGCGGATGTAGGCCGGCACGAAGCCGGGGAAATCGAAGGCGTTCTTCACGCCCTGGTCGAAGGCCACCTGGCGGATGTTGTTGCCGTAGTCCACCGTGGGCACGCCCATTTGCTGGAAGGCCAGCATGGCCTGCACGTGCACCGCGCAGCTGTGCGCCGCGGCCGCGCGCAGCGTTTCGTGCTGGCTTGAATCGGCCTGCGCCGCCTGCCATTGCGGCACGCTCCAGCCGATCGGCAAATAGCCGTTGACCAGGTCGTGCGCCGAGGTCTGGTCCGTCACCAGGTCGGGCTTCACACCGCGCTGGACCAATGCCGGCAGGATCTCCGCCGCATTGCCCAGGAGGCCGATGGACACCGCACGCCCTTCGGCCGTGTAGCGCTGGAGGCGAGCCAATGCGTCGTCGAGGTCCGTGGCCTGCTCGTCGAGGTAGCGCGAGCGCAGCCGGAAATCGATGCGGCTTTGCTGGCATTCGATGTTCAGCGAACACGCGCCGGCGAAGGTCGCGGCCAACGGCTGCGCGCCGCCCATGCCACCCAGGCCCGCCGTCAATATCCACTTGCCCTTGAGGCTGCCGCCGAAATGCTGCCGCCCCGCTTCCACGAAGGTCTCGTACGTGCCCTGCACGATGCCCTGGCTGCCGATGTAGATCCAGCTGCCCGCGGTCATCTGGCCATACATCATCAAACCCGCGCGGTCCAATTGGTGGAAGTGCTCCCACGTGGCCCACTTGGGCACCAGGTTGGAATTGGCGATGAGCACGCGCGGCGCATCCACGTGCGTGCGGAACACGCCCACCGGCTTGCCGGATTGCACCAGCAGCGACTCGTCCTCCTTCAATTCACGCAGCGCCTTCAGGATGGCCTCGAAGCAGTCCCAGTTGCGTGCCGCCTTGCCGATGCCGCCATAGACAACCAGCGCGTCCGGGTTCTCCGCCACGGCCGGGTCCAGGTTGTTCTGGAGCATGCGGTAGGCCGCCTCGATCAGCCAGTTGCGGCAGCTCAGGGTGGTGCCGGTGGGGGCCTTCACCGGCCGGGGCCGGGCCAGGTGCTGGACAGAGGAGAGATCGGTCATGGGAGGCTCCGGGAAAACGCTTGAAACCACGGGGAAATGTCGGGCAACGGCCGCGAACTCTACTTGTCTAGACAAGTCGGTGCAAGTAGTATTCGCGCCACTCGAGAAGAAGGCCGTCGCCCCTCCCATGCCGAAGCCCGCCAGCCTGTCCCCGCCCCTCGCGCCGTATGCGCAGGTCAAGCAACATTTGAAGGACCAGCTGGCCAGCGGGCGCTTTCCGCCCGGCACGCTGATGCCCTCGGAAGCGGAGCTGGTGCAGCAGTTCGGCGTCAGCCGCATGACCGTGAACCGCGCGCTGCGCGAGTTGCAGACCGAAGGCCTGGTCGACCGCGTGCAGGGCGTGGGCACCTTCGCCGCGCAGCTGCACCGCGTGGCGTCCACGCTCACCATCCATGACCTGCACGACGAGATCGCCCAGCGCGGCCACGTGCACGAGGCCGTGGTGCACGTGGCGCGGCGTGAAAAGGCGCCCGCGGCACTCGCTTCGCGCCTGGGGCTGAAGGCCGGCTCGCCGGTCTTCCACACGCTGATCGTGCACCACGAGAACGGCGTGCCCATCCAGTGCGAAGACCGCTACGTCAATCCGCTGTGCGCGCCCGACTACCTCACGGTCGATTTCACGCAGACCACCCCCACGCACCACCTGCTGGAGGTGGCACCGTACTGGCAGGCGCAGTATTCGATCGAGGCGGCGCTGCCCAGCGCGGAAGAAGCACGGCTGCTGGGCATCCGCACATCCGACCCCTGCCTGGTCGTGGTGCGCCGCACCGAGCGGCCCGACGCGGTCATCACCATCGCGCGGCTGGTGCACCCGGGCTCGCTGTACACGCTCGAAGGCTCGTTCGCCCCGTGAGCCTCCAGGTCATCGAATGCGATCGCATCGCACCCCAGCCGTGGAAGAACGGCGGCGGGCAGACGCGCGAGCTGGCCGTCTGGCCGCCCGGCGGCCCGTGGTCGCTGCGCGTCAGCGTGGCGGACATCCGCGCCAGCGGACCCTTCTCCGCCTTCCCGGGCATCGAGCGCTGGTTCAGCGTGCTGGAAGGCGACGGCGTGCTGCTGCGCTTTGCGCACCGCCGCCTGATGCTCGACGAGTCGTCCGAGCCCCTGCACTTCGACGGCAGCGACGCGCCCGACTGCGACTTGCCCGGCGGCCCCACCCGCGACCTGAACCTGATGGTGCGGCACGACGCCGGCCGCGGCCTGATGCAGCGCGCCATGCCCGATGCGGAATGGCTGAGCCAAGCGCCCTGGCGCGCGGTCTTCACCACCACGCCCGCGCGGCTGCAGGTGAACGACACCGACGCCGCCCGCCTGCCCGCATGGAGCCTGGCCGTGAGCCCACATGCCGCCCACCAGCGCTGGCGCATACAGGGCCAGGGCGAAGGCGACGTGCGCGCCTGGTGGCTGGCCTTCGAACCCAAGGGACAAGCTTGACTGAACTGACACTGTGGCGCCACGCGCGCCTGGCCACCATGGGCCCCGGCACGCCCTGGGGCCTGATCGACGATGGCGCGCTGCTGGTCGAAGGCGACAGGCTGCGCTGGGTCGGCCCGGACACCGACCTACCGCCTGACATACGCGGCCACGTGACCGAGGAACACGACCTTGGTGGCGCGCTGGTCACCCCCGGCCTGATCGACTGCCACACCCACCTGGTCTACGGCGGGCACCGCGCCACCGAATTCGAGATGCGCCTGCAAGGCGCCACCTACGACGACATCGCGCGCGCCGGTGGCGGCATCCGCTCCACCGTGGCCGCCACGCGCGTGGCCACCGATGCGCAGCTCTTCAGCCTGGCCGCGCAGCGCGCCCGCACGCTGATGGCCGAAGGCGTGACGACGATCGAGGTCAAGTCCGGCTATGGCCTGAGCGCCGCGCACGAGGCACGCTGCCTGCGCGTGGCGCGCCGCCTGGGGCGCGATCTGCCGCTGACGCTGCGCACCACCTGCCTGTCGGCCCATGCGCTGCCGCATGAATTCAGCGGCCGTGCCGACGACTACATCGATGCGGTGTGCGCCTGGCTGCCCGAGCTGCATGCCGAAGGCCTGGCCGATGCGGTGGACGCCTTCTGCGACCACATCGCCTTCACGCCCGAACAGACGCGCCGCGTGTTCGAGGCCGCTCAGCGCCTGGGCCTGCCGGTCAAGCTGCATGCCGAGCAGCTCAGCAACCAGCACGGCGCGGCATTGGCGGCCGAGTTCAAGGCGCTGTCCTGCGACCACCTGGAGCACCTGGACGAATCCGGCGCCTTCGCCATGGCCCAGGCCGGCAGCGTGGCCGTGCTGCTGCCCGGCGCCTTCTACTTCCTGCGCGAGACGAAACAGCCCCCGGTGGACCTGCTGCGCCGCGCGGGCGTGCCGATTGCCATCTCCACCGACCACAACCCCGGCTCGTCGCCGGGCCTGTCGCTGCTGCTGATGCTGAACATGGCCTGCACCTTCTTCCGCCTGACGCCCGAAGAGGCGCTGGCCGGCGCCACCGTGCATGCGGCGCGCGCGCTGGGCCTGCAAGACAGCCACGGCCAGCTGAAGGCGGGCCTGCAGGCCGACTTCGTGGTGTGGGACCTGGCCGCGCCGAACGAGCTGGCCTACTGGTTCGGCCGCAACCCCTGCCGCCGCGTGGTGCAGGCCGGCATCGAACGGGAGCTGCAGCGATGACCCCGCAAGACACCTTCACCCTGCACCGCGGCAGCACCCCGCTGCTGCTGAGCCTGCCCCACGTCGGCACGGTGATCCCGGACGATCAGAAAGCGCGTTATGTCGAGCGCGCGCTGGGCGTGGAAGACACCGACTGGCACCTGGAGGCGCTGTACGGCTTCGCGCGCGACATCGGCGCCTCGGTGCTGGTGCCGCGCTACAGCCGCTACCTGGTCGACCTGAACCGCCCGCCCGAGAACGCGCCGATGTACCCCGGTGTGAACAACACCGAGCTGTGCCCCACCCGCTTCTTCTCCGGCGACCCGCTCTACCGCGAGGGCCAGGCGCCGGACGAGGCGGAGGTCGCGCGCCGCGTCTCCCACTACTGGCGCCCTTACCACCAAGCTCTGCAGGCCGAGCTGCAGCGCCTGCGCGCCGCGCACGGCCACGCGGTGCTGTTCGACGGCCACAGCATCCAGTCCACGCTGCCCTGGCTCTTCGAGGGGCGCCTGAAGGACCTGAACCTGGGCACCGCCGATGGCCGCAGCTGCGCGCCTTCCCTGCGTGAAGCGATGAACGCGGTGCTCGCCGCGCAGGATCGCTGGACCCACGTCACCGACGGCCGCTTCAAGGGCGGCTACATCACGCGCCAGTACGGCCGGCCGGACCAGCAGGTGCACGCGGTGCAGCTGGAGATGTGCTTCAGCTGCTACATGCAGGAAGCGCCGCCCTGGGCCTGGGACGCGGACCGTGCCGCCGCCGTGCAGCCGGTGCTGCGGCAGCTGCTGGACACCGCGCGGGGTTGGCAACCATGACCAGCAGCCGCTTCGCCGACATCGCCCCCCTGCAACTGTGGGCACCGCAGG
>CBIHPZ010000072.1:0-10715 GCA_966211865.1 uncultured Aquabacterium sp. | reverse complement strand
TTCCAGGCCACCTTCGCCGGCATCACCTGCTGCCTGATCGTCGGCGCCTTCGCCGAGCGCATCAAGTTCTCGGCCGTGCTGCTGTTCTGCGTGCTGTGGTTCACCTTCAGCTACACGCCGATCGCGCACATGGTCTGGTTCTGGATGGGCCCGGACGCGTACGCCAGCAAGGACGTGGTCGACGCGATGAACGCCAAGGCCGGCCTGGTCTGGCAGTGGGGCGCGCTGGACTTCGCGGGCGGCACGGTGGTGCACATCAACGCCGCCGTGGCGGGCCTGGTGGGTGCCTTCATGATCGGCAAGCGCGTGGGCTACGGCAAGGAAGCCTTCGTGCCGCACAGCCTGCCGCTGACCATGGTCGGTGCCTCGCTGCTGTGGGTGGGCTGGTTCGGCTTCAACGCCGGCTCGGCGCTGGAAGCGGGCAACTCGGCCATCCTGGCCTTCATGAACACCTTCACCGCCACCTCCGCCGCCGTGCTGGCCTGGTGCCTGGGTGAAGCGCTGATGCGCGGCAAGGCCTCGATGCTGGGCGCCGCCTCGGGCGCCGTGGCTGGCCTCGTGGCCATCACCCCGGCGGCCGGCAACGTCGGCCTGATGGGCGCCATCGTGATCGGCTTCGTCGCCGGCTTCGCCTGCCTGTGGGGCGTGAATGGCCTGAAGCGCCTGCTGGGCGCGGACGACTCGCTGGACGTGTTCGGCGTGCACGGCGTGGGCGGCATCATCGGTGCGCTGCTGACCGGCGTGTTCAACACGCAGGACCTCGGCGGCCCCGGCCTGGTGACGGACTGGGTCACGGCCACGGTCGGCTCCAACCCGATCGGCGCCCAGGTCTGGATCCAGCTGAAGGGCGTGCTGCTGACCATCTTCTGGTCGGGCCTGGTCTCGCTGGTCTGCTACAAGATCGTCGACCTGGTGATCGGCCTGCGCGTCACCGAGGAAGAAGAGCGCGAAGGCCTGGACATCAGCTCGCACGGCGAGACGGCCTACAGCAAGTGAGAACGGGGCCGGGGCGCCGCCAGCGCGGTGCACCGGCCGGGCGTCCACGACGCTGCAACCTGACGAAGCGGCCCACGGGCCGCTTTTTTCATGGGTTAGCGCCCCGGCACGCTCAGCGTGCCGCGGCCGCGCGGCTGGCGGCCAGCGCCTGGCGCACCGCTTCCGCCAGCTCGTGCAGCGCGATCGGCTTGGCCACGTAGGCCTGGAAGCCGGCCGCGAATCCCGCGTGCCGGTCCGAGGACATCGCGAAGGCGGTGAGCGCCACGGCCGCCAGCTCATGCTCCGCGCCATGCGGCAGCTCGCGCACCGCGCGGATCAGCGACAGCCCGTTCATGCCCGGCATGCCGACGTCGGACACCAGCACGTCGAAGCGTTCGTGCCGCAGGCGCTGCAGCGCCTCCTGGGCGCTGTTGGCGGTCTCCACCTGGGCGCCCAGCGTGGCCAAGGCCACCTGGCCGACCTCCCGTGCATCGGCCTCGTCGTCGACCAGCAGCAGGCGGATGCCGGCCAGCTCGGCGCTGGCGCTGCCGGCATCGGCCAGCGGCGCCGTGTCGGCCGGCGCGTGCCCATCGGCGACGGGCAGCGACACCTCGAAGCAAGCGCCCTGGCCATGCCCGTCGCTGCAGGCGCTGATGTGGCCGTCGTGCAGCTCGACGATGGCCTTGGCGATCGCCAGGCCCAGGCCCAGGCCGCCGGCGCGCCGGGTGGACGAGCCGTCCTCCTGGCGCAGCCGCTCGAACACGAAGGGCAGGAACTCGGGCGCGATGCCGCGGCCGTTGTCCCGCACCGTCAGCACGGCGCGCCCGTTCTCGACGCGCGTGCGCACCTCGACGCGGCCGCCAGGTTCGGTGAACTTGATGGCGTTGGCGACCAGGTTGGACACCACCTGGGACAGCCGGCGTGCGTCGCCGTCGACCGCGATCGGTGCGGATTCGCCCCGATCCAGCGCCACGCCGCGCGCCTGCGCATCGTGCAGGTGCGACAGCGTCACCTCGGCCACCAGCGCCGCCAGGTCCAGGCGGCTGCGCACGGCCTGCAGCTTGCCGGCGGTGGCGGCGCTCATGTCCAGCAGGTCGTTGATCAGCCGCGCCTGCAGCTGCGCGTTGCGGCGGATCACGGTGCCGGCCTTCAGCAGCACCGGGTCGTCCTGGCCGCGCCGGGCCAGGATCTCGGCCCAGCCGGTGATGGCCGACAGCGGCGAGCGCAGCTCGTGCGACAGCACCGCGAGGAACTGGTCCTTCAGCTCGTTGGCGCGCTCGGCCTCTTCCTTGGCGTGGCGCAGCGCCTGCGAGGCCTGGTAGGCGGTCGTCACGTCGCGCACGATCTTGGAGAAGCCGGTGTGCTCGCCGGCGTCGCTGTGCAGCGGGGTGACGACGCATTCCGCGCGAAGTGAGCGGCCATCGGCGCGCAGCATCCAGCGCTCGCCGCCGGCCGAGCCTTGCGCGCGCGCCTCGGCCAGCTCGCGCGCCAGCAGGCCGCCGGCACGGTCTTCCTCGGTGAAGAGCAGGTCCACCGGCCGGCCGCGCACGGCTTCCAAGGGGTGGCCGAACATGCTGCCCGCGGCGCGGTTCCACTGCCGGATGGCGCCCTGCGGGTCCAGCAGCATCACGGCGTAGTCGTGCAGCGAATCGACCACCCGCGCGTACAGCGCATCCGCCTCGCGCAGCTGCGCCTCGGCCACGGCGCGTGCGCCGCGTTCGCCCACCTCGCGCAGCGCGCGCTCCACGGCCACCGGCAGCCGCGCCAGCCGGCTCTTGATGACGTAGTCGGTGGCGCCGCTTTTCAGCAGCTCCACCGCGTTCTCCTCGCCGATGACGCCGGACACGAAGATGAAGGGCGTCTCCCGGGCCAGGTCCCGCGCCAGCTGCAGCGCCTCGGCGCCGGAGAAGGCCGGCAGCTGGTAGTCCGACAGCACCAGGTCGAAGCGCTGCTGCCGCAGCTTCAGCCCGAACTGCTGCTCGTCCTTGACCCAGGCCAGCCGCACACCGGGAAAGGACTTGTGCAGCGTCACCTCGATCAGTTCGGCGTCGAAGGCCGAGTCTTCCAGCAGCAGCACGTCCAGCGTCCCGGTGCGGAGCGGGGGCGGCGCGGCCGGTGGCAGGCGGTCATTCATGGCGGCGGATCACCGACCGCAGCGACCCCGGCGGCGGCTCGTTGATGACGGCCCAGAAGACGCCCAGGTCGGCAATGGCGGCGACGAACTGCTTGAACTCCACCGGCTTCACGACATAGGCATTCACGCCCAGCTCGTAGCTGCGCACCACGTCCCCCTCGGCCTGCGAGGACGTCAGCATCACGATCGGAATGCTGCGCAGGTGGTCGGTGGCGCGCACCGCCTGCAGCACCTCCAGCCCGCTCACCTTGGGCAGCTTCAGGTCCAACAGCACCACGGCCGGGTTGCCTTCGGGGCGGCCGGCGTGTTCGTCCTCGCGGTTCAGGTAGGCCAGCGCCGCGGCGCCGTCGCGCAGCACGATCACCTCGTTGGCGAGCTGGCTGCGCTCCAGGGCCACCAGGGTCAGCTCGAGGTCGCGCGCGTCGTCCTCGACCAGCAGGATGGGCTTAAGCATCGTCGTCGCTCCTCCGGGGGATGCCGGCCCGCGGCTCGACGAGGTCTTCGCGGGTCGGGAGGGTGAAACCGAAGCGCGCGCCGCGGTCGGGCTCGCCGTGGGCGCTGACCTGGCCGCCATGGCGCTCGACGATGCGGCGCATGCTGGCCAGGCCGATGCCGGTGCCTTCGAAGCTTTCGGACTGGTGCAGGCGCTGGAACACGCCGAAGAGCTTGGCCACGTACTTCATCTGGAAGCCCACGCCGTTGTCGATCACCTCCAGGCCGGTGCCCTGTGCGTTGCGCAGGCCGCGCACCTCGATGCGGGCCTCGGCCCGCGGCCGGCTGTACTTCACGGCGTTGGACAGCAGGTTGCGCACGGCCACCTGCAGCAGGATGGGGTCGCCCCACAGCGCGGGCAGGTGGCGGTCCACCACCCAGGTGATCTTGCGCTCGCGCTGCTGGCTCGCGTATTCGGCCACCAGGTCGTCCACCAGCGCCTGGGTGTCGATGCTGGACTTCTTGAGCGCCGAGCGCCCCATGCGCGAGAAGTCCAGCAGCGCGTCCACCAGCTGGCCGGCGTGGGCGGACGCGTCCTTCACGTGGCGCAGGTAGCGCAGCGATCGTTCGCTCAGCGCCGCGCCTTCGCTTTCCACCACCAGGTCGATGAAGCCGGCGATGTGGCGCATCGGCGCGCGCAGGTCGTGAGAGACGGTGTACGAGAACGCCTCTAGCTCTTTATTGACGCGTCCCAGCTCGCCGGCGACCTCGGCCATCTCCTCGGCGCGCGCCAGCACGATGCCGATCAGCGCCTGCCGCAGTTCCAGCGCCGCCTTCACCTCGCCCGGGCTCCAGGGCAGCGAGCGGCCGCGCACCTCTTCCCGCCAGGTGGCGAAGCTGCGCCGCGGGTGCAGGCGGCCGTCGACGATGGCCGTTTCCTTGCGCGGGTCGCCGGCCCAGGCGATGGTCTGGATGATCTCGGGCCGGAACCAGATGATGTAGTGGCGGTGCAGGCGCGAGATGGAGATGGCCATCACCCCCGCGGCAACGCCGGCCAGGCCTTCGAAGGCCGGCGCCACGGACGGCAGCCGGTCGGTGTGGCGTTCCTGCTCGATGCCGTTGGCCAGCCACGCGGCAATGCGCTGGATGGTGGGCGCGTCGGGCGTGTCGCCGGTGGTCCAGCAGGCATCGTCCAGCACCACCGCGGCGCCGCCGGCGCGCGCGATGCGCAGCAGGCCGGGGTGCGCGACCAGGCGCTGCAGGGTGGCGTCGCTGTCGGCCAGCTGGGCCACCATCGCCAAGGTCAGCTCGCGCAGCTTCAGCTGCTCGTGCGCCTGCTCCTGCTCTTCCTTGGCCTCGATCTGCAGCGACAGCAGCTGGCCCAGGTGCTCGCAGGCCAGCCGGGTCTCGAAGGGCAGCGCCCGCGGCGCATGGTCGTGGCAGGACACCAGTCCCCACAGCGTGCCGCGCACGATGATGGACACCGACATCGACGCCAGCGTGCCCATGTTGCGCATGTATTCCAGGTGCACCGGGGAGACGCTGCGCAGCGCCGCCTGCGACAGGTCCAGCGTGCTGCCGGGCTGTCCATCGACGCAGCGCAGCGCCACCGGCTGGTAGCGCGCGTCGGGAATCACGCGGATGTGGTTCTGCTCGTACAGCGCGCGGGCCTGCGGCGGGATGTCCGACGCGGGGAAGCGGTGGCGTGCATAACTGTCATAGCCCTCGTCCAATGCCTCGGCCAGGACGGCGCCGTGGCCTTCGGCGTCGAAGCGGTACACCAGGCAGCGGCCGAAGCCGGTGAGGCGCTTCATCTCCGCCGCGGCCAGCCGGCACACCGCCTCGATGCCGTGGGCCTGCTGCATCTGCGGCAGCAGGTGGCGCGCCAGCGAGTAGATGGGCGCCTGCGTGCCGTGGTCCGGCGCGGCGGCTTCCAGTTCCAGCATCAGCAGCCCGCCCCGGCGGTGGGCCGACAGGTGCAGCCGCTGCCCGGCCAGCGCCAGGTGGCCCAGTGAGGCGGGAGATTCCCCGTCCACCAGTGCGGCCAGGCGCTCGCGCAGCCCGTCCAGCACCGGCTGCAGCAGCGCGGTGATGCGCGCCGGCAGCGTCGCGCCGCCACCGTCTTCGGGGGTTATCGATGCCCAGTTGTCGCTGCAGGCCTGCAGCGCCAGCGTGTCCGCGTCCAGCGCCGCCAGCCAGCCGTGGGGCTGGATCAGGCCCGGCACGCGGATGGGTTCGTTCGCGCACTGCGCGAGCTGCAGCGCGGTGTCGATCATGGCTGCGCAGCCGCAGGTTCCACCGGCCGCGCTGCGACGCTGGCGGGTTCGATCGCAAAGACGCTGATCAGGGCGTCGAAGCACGCGGCGGCCGCGGCGCAGGCGCTGCGCACCGCGGCGGGCTCGTCGCCCAGCTCGGCCACCGCGGTCTCGCGGAACTGGCGCCACATCGGCCCGGCCTGGTCGCCGAAGCCATGGAAGTAGCTGGCGCCGCGGCCCGCCGCCAGTCCCAGCACGCGCTGCAGGCGCGGCGCGATGACCTGGCCGCCCAGGGCCGAGCCCTCGATCACGTACATCGCGCCCAGCGCCTGTGCCAGGCTTTCCAACGGCAGCGCCGCCACCGCCTGGGCGCCGCGCTGTTCCAGCGGCGTGGGCGTCTTCAGCCCCAGGTGGACCAGGTCCGCGCGCAGCAGCGGCGCGCGCCGCCGGGCGTCGAACCAGGGCTGCAGCCGTGCCGGCAGGGCACGCCGCACGGCGGTTTCCCAGGGGCGCATGAAGGCATCGAAGCCGCACAGGATGGCGCCGTAGCGCTGCAGCCCGCGCAGCTCGTCCAGCGCCAGCTGCGCCTCGATGGCGGCGTGGTGCGCGCGCGTGCAACGGCGCAGTTCGGACATCAGCAGCGGGGTCTGGGCATTCATGCGGTCGGCATTCAGGAACCAAGCCTCGTCCCGTGCCGCCACGCAAGCGGTGGCGGGCGGGGCGTTTCCGGGGTGGCGAAGCGAGATTACCCAGGCCCGCAGTCCGGGCTTGTAGGACGGCCGGCCATCGTGGCGTCGCCGGGCACCGATTGCAGGCACGGTGCCTGCTCGCACCGCAGTCCGGCGACGTGGTCGCACTCCTAGAATCGACCGTTATCGCTCCGGCGCCCGCCCGCCCCCTTCGATGGTCCCCCACCTCATCACCGCCCTCAATGGCCCGATCAACGAGCTGGAGGCGCGCATCCTCGACTCCATGCCGGCGATCGAACGCTGGTTCCGGCTCGAATGGATGGAGCACACGCCGCCGTTCTACAGCTCGGTGGACGTGCGCAACGCCGGCTTCAAGCTGACGCCGGTGGACACCAACCTGTTCCCCAGCGGCTTCAACCACCTCACGGCCGAGATGCTGCCGCTGGCGGTGCAGGCGGCGATGGCGGCCATCGAGAAGATCTGCCCCGAGGCCAAGAACCTGCTGCTGATTCCGGAGAACACCCGCAACAGCTTCTACCTGGCCAACGTGCAGCGGCTGGTGCGCATCTTCACGCAGGCCGGCTTGAACGTGCGCCTGGGCGCGCTGGACGACGCCATCAAGGAGCCCACGCCGCTGGCGCTGCCCGACGGCAGCGAACTGGTGCTGGAGCCGCTGGACCGATCGCCGCGGCGCCTGGGCCTGAAGAACTTCGACCCCTGCACCATCCTGCTGAACAACGACCTGTCCGAGGGCACGCCCAAGGTGCTGGAGAACCTGCACGAGCAGTACCTGCTGCCGCCGCTGCATGCCGGCTGGGCGGTGCGGCGCAAGAGCAAGCACTTCCAGAGCTATGAGGAAGTGGCCAAGAAGTTCGCCAAGCTGCTGGGCATGGACCCGTGGCTGATCAACCCGATGATCGGCCACTGCGGCGAGGTCAACTTCGCCGAGGCCACCGGCCTGGACTGCGTGAAGTCGCAGGCCGACGCGCTGCTGACCAAGGTGCGCCGCAAGTACAAGGAATACGGCATCAACGAGAAGCCCTTCGTCATCGTCAAGGCCGACAACGGCAGCTCCGGCATGGGCGTGATGACGGTGCGCGACGCCAAGGAGCTCGATGAAGCGCCGCGCCGCACCCGCTGCGGCATGGACACCGCGGGCACCACCGAGGTCGTGATCCAGGAAGGCGTGCCGACCTACGAACGCGTGCACGACGCGGTGGCCGAGCCGGTGGTCTACATGATCGACCGCTACGTCGTCGGCGGCTTCTACCGCGTGCACGCCGAGCGCGGCAACGACGAGAACCTGAACGCGCCCGGCGCCAGCTTCGTGCCGCTGGCCTTCGCGGAAAGCCACCACCTGCCGCGCCCGGGCGAAAAGCCGGGCGTCAGCGCGCCGAACCGGTTCTACATGTATGGCGTGATCGGGCGCCTGGCGATGCTGGCCGCCAGCTACGAACTCGAAGCCACCGACCCCGACGCCGAGGTCTACGAGTAGCGCCGACCGCGTGGCGTGCTCGTCACCGCGCTGGTGTACGCCTCGTTTCAGTGATTGACGCACCGCAGCATGGCGAGAGCACAATGCGCCCTTTCGGTACCCGCCGGCGTTGATGTGGCCGGCGACCCCTCGTGAGTGCTAACGCTCCCAAAAGCCCGGCCGCGGTGGCCGCGCTGACGCTCGGCGCCCTCGGCGTCGTCTACGGCGACATCGGCACCAGCCCGCTGTACGCACTGAAAGAAGTCTTCCACGGCGGCCACGTCGCCGTCACCGCCGAGAACGTGCTCGGCGTGCTGTCGCTGATCTTCTGGACGATGACCATCATCGTCTCGCTCAAGTACGTGCTGCTCATCCTGCGCGCCGACAACAACGGCGAGGGCGGCCTCATCGCCATGCTGGCGCTGGCGACCACCGCCGTGCGCCGGGCCCCGCGCCTGCGCGCCGGGCTGATGACGGTGGGCCTCTTCGGCACCGCCATCTTCTACGGCGACGGCGTGATCACGCCGGCCATCTCCGTGCTGTCCGCGGTGGAAGGCCTGGGCGTGGCGGCGCCCGGCCTGCAGGACTACGTGATCCCGCTGACCCTGCTGGTGCTGACGGCGCTGTTCTCGGTGCAGCGCTTCGGCACCGGCGGCATCGGCCGCGCCTTCGGCCCGATCACGCTGGTGTGGTTCCTGGTGCTGGTGGCGTTGGGCCTGCCGCACATCATCGACAACCCCACGGTGCTGGTGGCGCTGAACCCGCTCTACGCCATCCACTTCTGCATCGCCAACCCGCTCATCGCCTTCATCGGCCTCGGCGCCGTGGTGCTGTGCGTGACCGGCGGCGAGGCGCTGTACGCCGACATGGGCCACTTCGGCCGCCTGCCGATCCGCATCGCCTGGTACGCGCTGGTGATGCCGGCGCTGGTGGTGAACTACTTCGGCCAGGGCGCGATGCTCCTGAAGGACCCCGAGGTCATCAAGAACCCGTTCTACCTGATGGCGCCGGGCTGGGCCCAGCTGCCGCTGGTGATCCTGGCCACCATGGCCACCGTCATCGCCTCGCAGGCGCTGATCACGGCGGCCTTCTCGGTCACCAAGCAGGCCATCCAGCTCGGCATCCTGCCGCGCATGCAGATCCGCCACACGTCGGTGCGCGACACCGGGCAGATCTACGTGCCCTTCGTGAACTGGGGCCTGTTCGTCTTCATCGTGCTGGCGGTGGTGCTGTTCCGCACCTCGTCGAACCTGGCCACGGCCTACGGCATCGCGGTGACGCTGGACATGACCATCACCACCGTGATGACCTTCTTCGTCATCCGCTACGGCTGGCGCTACCCGCTGCTGCCGTGCCTCCTGGCCACCGGCTTCTTCTTCCTGATCGACGTCACCTTCTTCGCCTCGAACATGCTGAAGCTGTTCACCGGCGGCTGGTTCCCGCTGCTGATCGGCAGCGGCATGTTCACGCTGATGATGACCTGGTCGCAGGGCCGCAAGCTGCTCAGCGCCAAGCTGCACGCCGATTCCATCGAGCTGCAGGGCTTCCTGGACGCGGTGTTCGTCAGCCCGCCCACGCGCGTGGCCGGCACCGCGGTGTTCCTGTCGTCCGAGACCGGGCTGACGCCGAACGCGCTGATGCACAACCTGAAGCACAACAAGGTGCTGCACGAGCACAACCTGTTCGTGACGGTGAAGCACCACGAGGTGCCCTGGGTCGGCTTCGACAAGCGCATCCAGATGGAGAGCCTGGGCCACGACTGCTGGCAGGTGGTGCTGCACTTCGGCTTCAAGAACGACCCCGACGTGCCCGAGGCGCTGAAGCTGCTGGAAGACCGCGGCATCCCGCTGCCGGAGATGGACACCAGCTACTTCCTCAGCCGCGACATCGTGATCCCGACGTTTGCGCACGGCATGGCGATGTGGCGCGAGAAGCTCTTCGCCAGCATGCACCGCAATGCCGCGGCGGCGGCCGACTTCCTGAACCTGCCGTCGAACCGGATCGTCGAGCTGGGGGCGAAGGTCGAGATCTGACCGGCGCGGCCGCGGCTTCAGTGCGCGGCCTGGCGTTGGTCGGCTGTGCGCGCCGCGGGCAGGGGGGCGAACGCGCGCGGCGCCCGCGTCATCGCCACGCACAGGCTGCTGGCATCGGCCGCGTCGTCCTGGAAGCCGAAGCGCCGCACCAGGCGGCAGGCCGCGTTGTCGCGCGCCATGTGCAGGGCGATCGGCTGGCCGCGCCGGTCGGCCGATTCGGCCAGCCAGCCCAGCACCCGGCTGCCCACGCCGCGGCGGCGCCAGGCCGGAGCCAGGCACAGGTCGACCAGCGTCATGCGTTCGGGCCCGGCCTGCCAGCTCAGGCGGCCGATGGGCTGGCCGTCCAGCACCAGCAGCAGGAACAGCGCCTCCGGGTGGCGTTCCAGGACATGGCGCTGCTGGAAATCGAACTGCTCGTCGAGGAAGGTGCGGCAGCGCGCCGGCGCCCAGCCGGTGTCACGCAACTGGTCGGCGTGGGAGCTGGCGTACAGGCAGCGCAGGAAAGGCTCGTCGGCCGCGCTCACCGGCCGGGCGTGCAGCCGGCCCCACAGTTCGGGCTGGGCGGCGCGGCCCAGGCCCAGCAGATCGCGCAACAACGCCAAGCCGGCCGACATGAGTGAGGTCCCAACGAGAGCTTTCGGCCCATGCTAGGAATCCACCCGTCGCCCCACAACCGGGCAGTGACTTTGTGCGCTCGGCGCTTGTGGGCCACAGCCAACAGTG
>CBIHPZ010000071.1:0-10759 GCA_966211865.1 uncultured Aquabacterium sp. | reverse complement strand
TCGCCACCGAAGACGAAGAGCGCCGCGCGCAGGACGACGTGCAGAAGCTCACCGACCGCACGGTGGCCGAGATCGACAAGCTCGTGCATTCGAAAGAAGCCGAGATCATGGCGGTCTGACGGGCGAAGCCGACCGCCGCCCGTGCATCGCGATCTCTCGATTCCCCAGCACGTGGCCATCGTGATGGATGGCAACGGACGCTGGGCCAAGAAGCGCTTCCTGCCCCGGTTCTTCGGCCACAAGGCCGGCGTGGACACGCTGATCCGCACCATCGACGCCTGCGCCGACCGCGGCATCCGCTACCTGACGGTGTTCGCGTTCTCTTCGGAGAACTGGAACCGGCCCGCCGACGAGGTCTCCGGCCTGATGGGCCTGGTGCTGGTGGCCCAGGCCAAGTACATGGCACGCATGGTGGGCAAGGGCGTGCGCGTCGTCATCGCCGGTGACCGGGCCGCGGTATCCGACCGCCTGCGCAAGGCGTGGGACGAGGTCGAGCAGGCCACGAAGCACAACACGCGGCTCACGCTGACGGTCGCCTTCAACTACGGCGGCCGCTGGGACATCCTGCAGGCCTGTCGCCGCGCGGTGGCCGATGGCCTGTCCGCGGAACAGATCGACGAGGCCACGCTCTCACGCTACATGGCGATGTCGCACGCACCGGACCCCGATCTCTTCATCCGCACCGGCGGGGAAGTGCGCATCAGCAACTTCCTGCTGTGGCATGCGGCCTATTCGGAGCTGGTGTTCAGCGACTGCCTGTGGCCCGATTTCGGTGAGGCCGAACTCGATGCCGCGCTCGCCAACTTCGCCGGCCGGGAGCGTCGCTTCGGCGCATTGCCGGCAGCGGCCAGCGCCCACGCGGGCTGAACGGCGCCACCAATGCTTCGTACCCGTGTGATCACCGCCGTGCTGCTGATGGCGGTGCTGCTGCCGGCGCTGTTTGCGTCGTCGCCCGTTCCCTTCGTCCTCTTCACGCTGGTGGCCATCAGCCTGGCTGGGTGGGAATGGGGGCGACTGAATGGCCTGCCGGAACGCAGTGGCGCGGTCGCCTGCGGCGTGCTGCTGGCGCTGGCGTGTGCGCTCGGCGGCTGGAAACTGCCGCTCGGCACGGGCCCGTCCTGGCCCTGGTGGGTCGGTGTGGCGCTGTGGGTCTGCATCGGCCTGCTGGTGCTGCGCCAGGGCCCTGCCGGCTGGCCGGGGCTGCCGCGTCTGATGCGCGTTATCAGCGGACTGGGCCTGCTGTGGCTGGCCTGGTGGGCGCTGGCGGAGGCGCGTGTCAATGGCATCAACTTCCTGCTGTCCACGCTGTGCATCGTCTGGGCCGCTGACATTGCCGCCTATTTCGGCGGCCGGGCCTTCGGCAAACGCAAGCTGGCACCGTCGATCAGCCCGGGCAAGAGCTGGGAGGGCGTTTACTCGGGCATGTTGGGCGTGCTGGTGCTGGCCGGGCTGTGGCTCGCGGCGGATGCGCACTGGAACTTCGATTCGGTGAGCCTGTTCAGCGCGCTTCACCAGCGCCTGGGGCTCGTGGGCCTGGCGCTGTCCTGTCTCGCGCTGGCCGGCCTCAGCGTGGTCGGTGACCTGTTCGAGTCGCTGGTGAAGCGCGCCGCGGGTGCGAAGGATTCCAGCGCACTGCTGCCGGGCCATGGCGGCGTGCTCGATCGCATCGACGCCTTGCTGCCGGTGCTGCCCGCCGCGATGGCGCTGGCGCACCTCTGACCCCTTCCGCCACCAGCGCCATGATCCAACGCGTCTGCATCCTGGGCGCCACCGGCTCGGTGGGCCTGAGCACGCTCGACGTCATCGCGCTGCACCCGGAGCGCTTCGAAGTCTTTGCGTTGACGGCGCATCAGCGCGTGGACGATCTGATCGCCTTGTGCCGGCGCTGGCAGCCGCGCTTCGCTGCAGTCGCGGACGAGGCGCAGGCGCGCGAGGCGCGCACGCAACTGCGCGAGGCCGGTGTGCGAACGGAGGTGCTCAGCGGCGCGCAGGCGCTGTGCGAGCTGGCTTCGCACCCCGACGTGGACAGCGTGATGGCCGCCATCGTCGGTGCTGCCGGCTTGCCGCCGTGCCTGGCCGCCGCACGGGCCGGCAAGCGCCTGATGCTGGCCAACAAGGAGGCCCTTGTCGTCGGCGGCCGGCTCTTCATGGACGCGGTGCACGCTGGTGGTGCCACGCTGCTGCCGATCGACAGCGAGCACTCGGCCATCTTCCAATGCCTGCCGGACGACCGCGGCGCCTGGGCCGAACGCATCGACCACATCGTGCTCACGGCCTCCGGCGGGCCGTTCCGCACGCGCGACCGCAGCAGCCTGGCCGACGTGACCCCGGAGGAGGCCTGCGCCCATCCCAACTGGGTGATGGGCCGCAAGATCTCGGTCGACTCGGCGACGATGATGAACAAGGCGCTCGAGGTCATCGAGGCGCGCTGGCTGTTCGAGCTCGAGCCGGAGCGCATCCGCGTCGTGCTTCACCCTCAGAGCATCATCCACTCGATGGTGGTGTGCCGCGACGGCTCGGTGCTGGCGCAACTGGGCACACCGGACATGAAAGTGCCGATCAGCGTCGGGCTCGCGCATCCGCAGCGCATCGCCTCGGGCGCAAGCCGCCTGGATTTCCTAACGCTCCAAAGCCTCAGCTTCGAGGCGCTGGACGACGCGCGCTTCCCGGGCCTCGGCCTGGCCTATGCCGCGCTGGCAGGGCCGGAGGGATCGACCACGGTGCTCAACGCCGCGAACGAAGTGGCCGTGGCCGCGTTCCTCGATCGCCGGGCGCGCTTCACCGACATCCACCGCATCAACGCCGACACCGTCGAGCAGGTGCGGCCCGGCGCCAGCGACGTGCAGTCGCTGGAGTCGCTGCTGGCGCTCGATGCGCGCGCGCGCGTTGCCGCCGCGGCCATCGTGCAGGAGTTGTCCCGATGATCACCACCGTGCTGGCCTTCCTGCTGACGCTGGGCGTGCTGATCGTCGTGCACGAGTACGGCCACTACCGTGTCGCGGTGGCGTGCGGTGTCAAGGTGCTGCGCTTCTCCATCGGCTTCGGCCGCGTGCTGTGGCGCCGGCAGGCCACGCCGGAGAGCACCGAGTTCGTCGTCTCGATGCTGCCGCTGGGCGGCTACGTGCGCATGCTGGACGAGCGCGAAGGCCCGGTGCCCGCGGACGAGTTGCACGCCGCCTTCAACCGCAAGCCCCTGTGGCAGCGCACTGCCATCGTCGCCGCGGGGCCGGTCGCGAACCTGCTGCTGGCGGTGCTGCTGTACGCCGCGTCGCACTGGATCGGTGTCGAGGAACCGAAGGCGGTGCTGAACGCGCCGGTGGCCGGCAGCCTGGCCGAGCGGGCGGGCATGCGTTCGGGCGACTGGGTGCGCGGCTGGATCGACGCCGACGGGCAGGCGCAGGACGTGCGATCGCTGAATGACCTGCGCTGGCAGGTGACGCAGCACACGCTGTCCGGCAAGCCGCTCACCTTGATGGTTAGCGACATGCGCGGCCAGGGACAGCGCCAGGTGGTGCTGCCGCTGCAGGACCTGGAGGCCAAGGACGTCGACGCGGCGATGATTCGCCGCATCGGCCTCGGCGGCGCCTTCACCGAGCCGGTGATCGGCAAGGTCACCCCCGCCGGGCCGGCCGCGCAGGCCGGCCTGAAGGAAGGCGACCGCGTGCTGCGCATCGATGATCGACCGGTGGCCGACGCGCAGCAGCTGGTGGAATGGATCCGGGCCTCGGTCGACGGCCAGGCGGCCCGGCCCCTGGCCTGGCGCATCGAGCGCGCCGGCCAGGCCATGGACCTGCGCGTCGTGCCGCGCGTGGCACGCGAAGGCGAGAAGTCGATCGCCCGCATCGATGCCCAGGTGGGCTCGCCGCCTGTGCGCGTCACCGTGCAGCTGGGTTTCGTCGACGGCCTGGAGCGTGGCGTGGCGCGCACCTGGGAAGTGTCGGCGATGACGCTGCGCATGCTCGGCCGCATGCTGATCGGGCAGGCCTCCATCCGCAACCTGAGCGGGCCGCTGACGATCGCCGATTACGCAGGGCAGTCCGTGAATCTCGGCCTGGCGTACTACCTCGGCTTTCTCGCGCTGGTGAGCGTCAGCCTGGGTGTCCTGAACCTCCTCCCGCTGCCGATGCTCGATGGCGGACACCTGATGTACTATCTTTTCGAGGGCCTGACCGGGCGCCCGGTCTCCGACCAGTGGCTCGCGCGGCTTCAGCGCGGCGGCATCGCAATCCTCCTCGCGATGATGTCGGTGGCACTCTTCAACGACGTGGCCCGTTTCCTGGGCCTGCACTGACCCCCTTCACATGCTTTCGATTTTTCCGTCGAGCTTGAATCGCCCTGCGGCCGCCGCCGTGGCCGCTGTTGCTGCGCTGTTGGCGCCTGCGGCGCATGCCGTCGAACCGTTCACGCTGGCGGACATCCGTGTTGAAGGTCTGCAGCGCACCGACCCGGGTACCGTGTTCGCCGCGCTTCCGTTCCGCGTGGGCGACACCTACACCGACGAAAAGGGCGCCGCCGCCCTGCGCGCCCTGTTCGGCACGGGCCTGTTCAAGGACGTGCGCATCGAGATCGAAGGCAAGGTCGCGATCGTCGTCGTCGACGAGCGGCCGGTGATCCTGTCCGTCAGCTTCGTCGGCCTGAAGGAGTTCGACAAGGACACGCTGATCAAGTCGCTGAAGGACGCGGGCATCGGTGAAGGCCTGCCCTTCGACCGCGCGCTGATCGAACGCGCCGAGCAGGAGATCAAGCGCCAGTACCTGTCGCGCAGCCTCTATGGCGCCGAGGTGGTCACCACCATCACGCCGACGGACCGCAACCGCGTCAACGTGACCTTCACGATGACGGAGGGCGATGCGGCCAAGATCAAGGACATCCGCATCCTCGGCACCAAGGCCTTCAGCGAGTCGACCCTGGTCGGGCTGATGGACCTGACGGTGGGCGGCTGGCTGACCTGGTACACGAAGAACGACCGTTATTCGCGCGCCAAGCTCAATGCCGACCTCGAGACCATCCGTTCGTACTACCTGAACCGCGGCTACCTCGAGTTCGAGATCGAATCCACGCAGGTCACGATTTCGCCGGACAAGCAGGACATCTCGATCACCATCACCGTGCGCGAGGGGCAGCCCTACAGCGTCACCTCGGTGAAGCTGCAGGGCGAGTACCTGGGCAAGGAAGAAGAGTTCAAGGAGCTCGTGACGATCAAGCCGGGCGAGCCTTATCGCGCCGCGGCGGTCGCCGAAACCACGAAGGCGATGTCCGAGCGCTTTGGCATTTATGGCTACGCCTTTGCCCGGGTCGAGTCGCGTCCGGAAATCGACCGTGCGACCGGCCAGGTGGCGCTGACCCTGGTGGCGGATCCGCAGCGCCGTGTCTACGTGCGGCGCATCGACGTGGCGGGCAACACCCGCACCCGGGACGAAGTGGTGCGGCGCGAGTTCCGCCAACTGGAATCGTCGTGGTACGACGGCCAACGCATCAAGCTCTCGCGTGACCGCGTCGAGCGCCTGGGCTACTTCAAGGAAGTCAACGTCGACACGAACGAGGTTGCCACCTCGCCCGACCAGGTGGACCTGGTGGTCAACGTGCAGGAGCGGCCCACCGGCAACCTGCTGTTCGGCATCAGCTTCTCCAGCGCAGACCGGCTGGCACTGAACGCCTCGATCCGGCAGGACAACGTCTTCGGCTCCGGCAACTACCTGGGCTTCGAGGTCAACACCAGCAAGAGCCAGAAGAGCCTGGTCTTCAGCCACGTCGACCCGTACTTCACCGTCGACGGGATTTCGCGTGCGCTGGACGTCTTCTATCGCACCTCGCGCCCGCTCAACAGCCTGGGCGACGAGTACCAGATCTCGAACCCCGGTGCCTCGGTGCGCTTCGGCGTGCCGTTCACCGAGTACGACACGGTGTTCTTCGGCGCCGGCCTGGAGCAGACCAACATTGGCGCCACCGCCGGCATCCCGAACCAGTATTTCGACTACCGCTTCCGCTATGGCGCGCGCAGCACGTCGGTGCCGCTGACGCTGGGCTGGTCGCGCGACAGCCGCGACAGCGTCATCACGCCGACGGCGGGCAAGTACCAGCGCGTCAACGTGGAATGGAGCGTGGCCGGCGACGTGCGCTACCTGCGCTCGAACGTGCAGTGGCAGCAGTACTTCCCGTTCTGGAACAACAAGCTCAGCCTGGGCCTGAACGGTGAGATCGGCTATGGCAAGGGCCTGGGTGGCCGGCCGTTCCCGGTGTTCAAGAACTTCTACGGCGGTGGCCTGGGGTCGGTGCGCGTGTTCGAGCAGAGCTCGCTGGGGGTCATCGATCCCACCGGTGCCTACATCGGGGGCGCCAGCAAGATGAACCTGAACGCCGAGTTGTACTTCCCGGTGCCGGGCACCGGCAACGACAAGTCGCTGCGCATCTTCGCGTTCGCCGACGCCGGCAACGTGTGGCGCGAAGGCGAGCGCATCGACGCCTCCAGCCTGCGCGCGTCGGCCGGCCTGGGCCTGTCCTGGATCTCGCCGGTGGGCCCGTTGAAGCTCAGCTACGGCACGCCGTTGCGCAGCAAGCCCACGGATAGAATCCAACGTTTCCAATTCCAGATCGGGACTGCGTTCTGATGATCACGAAGCATTTGAAGTCCCTGGTTGCCGTGGCCCTCACGGCCGCTGCGCTGGGCACGGCACAGGCGCAGGAACTCAAGATCGGCTACGTCAACAGCGAGCGCGTGCTGCGCGAAGCGGCCCCGGCCAAGGCGGCGCTGGCGCGCATGGAATCGGACTTCAGCAAGCGTGACAAGGACCTGAACGACCAGGGCGCCAAGCTGAAGGCCGCGGCCGACAAGCTCGAGAAAGACGCGCCCACGCTGTCCGAAGGCGAGCGCAACCGCCGCCAGCGTGAGCTGGTCGAAGCCGACCGCGACCTGCAGCGCAAGCGCCGCGAGTTCCAGGAAGACCTGAACCAGCGCCGCAACGAAGAAACGGCCGGCTTGGTCGAGCGCGCCAACAAGGTCATCAAGCAGATCTTCGACAGCGAGAAGTACGACCTGATCCTGCAGGACGTCGTCTTCGCCGGGCCGCGCGTCGACATCACCGAAAAGGTGATCAAGGCCCTGAACGCCGCGCCCGCCGGGCGCTGAGCGACCGCCCCTCGCCAGCCGCGCCGTGATGGCACCGGTCACGCTGGGCGACATCGTTTCGGCGCTGGGCGGCGAGTTGCACGGCCCCGGCGACTTGCGCATCGCGCAGCTTGCATCGCTGGCCAGCGCGGGACCGGATGCGCTGTCATTCGCCACGGGCGAGCGCTACCGCAAGGACGTGCTGGCGACGAAGGCCGGCGCGCTGATCGTGCCGCCTTCGCTGCTGGACGCGGCGGCCGCGCGCGGAGCTGCCATCGCCGCGGCGAATCCCCATCTGTACTTCGCCCGCCTCACGCAATGGTGGGTGGCACGCCACCGGCCGCCGGCCGTGGCCGGCGTGCACCCCAGCGCGGTGATCGGGCAGGGCGTGCAGTTGCATCCCTCCGCCACCATCGGGCCGCTGGCGGTCATCGACGACGGCGCGGTGATCGGCGCGCATGTGTTCATCGGCCCGCATTGCCACGTCGGTGCGCAGGCGCGGATCGGCGCCGGTACCCGGTTGAGCTCCCGCGTCACTTTCGCTGAAGGCTGCCGCATCGGCGAGCGTGGCCTGTTGTTGCCAGGGGCCGTGGTGGGCGCGGAAGGCTTCGGCTTTGCGCCCGACGACGGCACCTGGGTGCGCGTGGAGCAGCTGGGCACGGTGCGCATCGGCGATGACGTGGAGATCGGCGCCAACACCTGCGTCGACCGAGGGGCCCTCGACGACACGGTGATCGAGGACGGCGTCAAGCTCGACAACCAGATCCAGATCGGCCACAACGTGCGCATCGGCGCGCACACCGCCATGGCCGGCTGCTCGGCCGTGGCAGGCTCGGCCAACATCGGCCGCCACTGCACCATCGGTGGTGCGGCCGGCATCCTCGGCCACCTGACGATCGTCGACCACACGCACATCACCTCCAACACGGTGGTTTCGCGATCGATCCTGAAGCCGGGCCAGTACAGCGGTGCGTTCCCGTTCGATGACAATGCGTCCTGGGAAAAGAACGCCGCCACGCTCCGCCAGCTGTACCAGCTGCGCGAACGCCTGCGTGCGCTGGAGAAGAAATCATGACCGCGCCTGTGCTCGACATCCACAAGATCCTCAAGAAGCTGCCCCACCGTTACCCGATCCTGCTGGTGGATCGCGTGACCGAATTCGAGCGCAATGCGCGCATCGTGGCGCTGAAGAACGTCACCATCAACGAGCCCTTCTTCATGGGCCACTTCCCGCACCGGCCTGTGATGCCGGGCGTGATGATCCTGGAAGCGCTGGCGCAGACCGCCGCGCTGCTGTCCTTTGAATCGATGGGCGAAGAGCCCGGCAACGACACGGTGGTGTACTTCGTCGGCATCGACGGCGCGCGCTTCAAGCGCGTGGTGGAACCCGGCGACCAGCTGGTGCTGGAGGCCTCGCTGGAGCGCGCCAAGTCCGGCATCTACAAGTACAAGGTGCGTGCCACGGTCGACGGCGAAACCGCTGCCGAGGCCGAGCTGATGTGCACGATGCGCAAGATCGCCTGACCGGGGGCGAGCCATGTCCCGCATCCACCCCACGGCCGTCATCGATCCGGCCGCTCAAATAGCAGGTGATGTGAGCGTCGGACCCTTCGCGGTCATCGGCGCCAACGTGTCGATCGGCGCCGGCAGCAGTGTCGGCGCGCATTGCACGATCGACGGCCACACCACGATCGGCCGCGACAACAAGCTGTTCCAGTTCTCGTCCATCGGCGGCCCGCCGCAGGACAAGAAATACGCCGGCGAGCCCACGCGCCTGGTGATCGGCGACGGCAACACGATCCGTGAGTTCGTCACCATCAACACCGGCACCGTGCAGGACGGCGGGTTGACCAGCGTCGGCGACGACAACTGGATCATGGCCTACGTGCACATCGCGCACGACTGCCACGTCGGCAGCCACACCATCATCGCCAACGCCACGCAACTGGGCGGCCACGTGCACGTGGGCGACTGGGCGTTCCTGGGCGGGCTGTCGGGCGTGCACCAGTTCGTGCGCGTTGGGGCGCATGCGATGACCGGCTTCCAGACCCGCCTGTCGCAGGACCTGCCGCCCTACGTCACCGCCGCCGGCAATCCGGCGGAGGCCACCGGCATCAATGCCGAGGGTCTGCGCCGCCGCGGTTTCTCGGCTGAGCGCATTGCGCGCGTCAAGGCCATGCACCGCACGCTGTACCGCAAGGGCCTGACGCTGGCCGCGGCCGTTGCCGAGCTTCAGGCGACCCGCGGCGAGGCCCCTGACTCGGACGCCGACGTCGCCCTGATGCTGGACTTCCTGGCGTCGGCCGACCGCGGCATCGTGCGCTGATGGCGCGCATGCCCGCGGCCGCGTCGTCCGTGGCGCAGCCGCTGCGCCTGGGCTTGGTCGCCGGAGAAGCGTCTGGTGACCTGCTGGCCGGGCTGCTGCTGTCCGGCGTGCGCCAGCGCTGGCCTGCGCTGCAGGCCGGTGGCATCGGCGGGCCGCGCATGGCGGCCCAGGGTTTTGACGCCTGGTGGCCGCACGAGCGCCTGTCGGTCTTCGGCTATGTCGACGCGCTGGGCCGGCTGCCCGAGTTGCTGCGCATCCGTCGCCAGCTCGCCGAGCGGCTGCTGCGGGACCGGCCCGCCGCCTTCATCGGCGTCGACGCGCCCGACTTCAATTTCGGGCTCGAGAAGCGCCTGCGCACCGCCGGCATGAAGACGCTGCACTTCGTGTGCCCGTCGATCTGGGCCTGGCGCGGCGAGCGCGTGCACAAGCTGGCACAGGCCGCGGACCACGTGCTGTGCCTGTTCCCGTTCGAGCCTGCGCTGCTGCACCAGCATGGCATCGGCGCCACCTTCGTCGGCCACCCGCTGGCCGACCACATTCCGCTGGAGGTGCCGCGCGACGCCAGCCGCGCCGCGCTGGGCCTGGCGGCGGGCGATCAGGTGGTGGCGCTGCTGCCCGGCAGCCGCCGCAGCGAGATCAAGTACATCGCGCCGCCCATGCTGGAAGCCGCCGCGCTGATGCACCGGCAACGGCCCGCGCTGCGCTTCGTGATGCCGGTGGCCCCCGGGTTGCGCACGCTGGTGGAACCGCTGGTCGCGGCCCATGCCCCGGGCGTGCCCATCACGCTGCTGGATGGCCGCTCACATGAGGCACTAGGAGCGTGTGACGTCACGCTGATCGCCAGTGGCACCGCCACGCTGGAGGCGGCCTTGTTCAAGCGGCCGATGGTGATCACCTACCGCATGGCCTGGCTCAACTGGCAGCGCATGCGGCGCATGAGCTACCTGCCTTGGGTCGGCCTGCCGAACATCCTGAGCCGCGAATTCGTGGTGCCCGAGCTGATCCAGGACCGCGCGACGCCGCAGGAAATGGCCCGCGAAACCCTGGCCTGGCTGGACAATGCACCGCAAGCGGAGGCGCTGGTGCGCCGCTTCACCGACATGCACCTGGCCCTGCGCCAGGACACCGCACGAAAGGCTGCCGATGCCATCGCGCAAGTCCTCGAGGCCTGATCCTTCTCCCGCGGCCGGCCGCCGCCCGGCACGCGCGGCGCGCGGCGCACGCCCGGCGGAACAACTGGGCTTGAGCTGGGACGTGCCCGGCCTCGTGGCGGGGGTGGACGAAGCCGGCCGCGGCCCGCTGGCGGGGCCGGTGGTGGCCGCCGCCGT
>CBIHPZ010000070.1:0-10761 GCA_966211865.1 uncultured Aquabacterium sp. | reverse complement strand
TGTCGGTGCGCGAGCACATGAGCATCGTGCTGCGCACGCTGCAGGGCCGGCGCTTCGTCGAATTCCCCGAGCTCTTCGACCCCCGCCGCGGCCCTGCGGTGATGGTGGTGACCTTCATCGCGATGCTCGAGCTGGCGCGCGAGCACCTGATCGAGCTGACGCAGGCCGAGGCGTTTGCGCCGATCTACGTGCGCCTGGCCTACCAGCCCGCTTGAGCGGCCACCGTCCGGGCGGCCGCGCGCCGAGGCGGCGGCATGCTGCCGTGGCGCAAGGGCAGGCCGGAGGCCGCCACTAGGCCGGCAGGCGCCAGCCGCCTCCGGGTGCCGTGTGCGTCATCTGGCTGACCATCAACACCGCCTGCGTGCGCGAATTGACGTTCAGCGCCCGCAGCACTGCTGCCACGTGGTCCTTCACCGTCTCGACCGACAGGTTCATCTCGCGCGCGATCAGCTTGTTGGGCATGCCCTTGAGCAGCAGTGCCAGCACATCGCTTTGCCGCGGCGTCAGGCCCAGGCCCGACAGGGTGGGCCGCAAGCCGGCGGCGGACGGAAGCGCCGCCGCATCGCTGCTGCCGGCCGCGGTGGAGGCGGCCCAGGCGGGCACGTCGGCGGCCGCTGCGGCGGGCAGGGCCAGGGGGTCGGGTTCGGGCTCGTTGGCACTGGGCCGCATCACGGCGGGCACGGTGTCGCCCTCGATCACCGGCGTGCCCTGCAGCAGGCCGAGCACCACCGGCGGGATGTACACGCCGCCGGAGAACACCATCGCCAGCGCCAGGGAGGTCTGGTCGCCCGTCTGCAGGCGCGGCACGCAGCCCATGGCGCCCAGTTCGACCAGGCGCACCACCTCGGACGGCCGGGCGGTGCTGGACAGCACCACCACCGGCACCTCCGGGTGTTCGCGCCGCAAGGCGATGAGGCCATCGACACCACCGGGCTGTTCCGGTTCGGCATGCAGCAGGCACAGGTCGAAGCCGGTGTCGCTGTCCAGGGTGTGTTGGGCGGCCGCGCCATCGGCCACGGCGACCAGGGTCACGTTCTCGCCGCCCTTGCGGATCACCGCGCGAACCGCGGCGAGCACCCATGGCTCCTCATCGACCAGCAACACCTTCATCCCTGCACCACCTTCGTTGCCGCGGGCGCGTCGGCGCCCTGCCTCCTTGAACCCGCGATCGTAGCCCGCCGTCCGTCCGCGCCCTAGACGAAGCGGCGCGACACCGCCTCGGCCACGCAGGCCGGCTTGGCGGCGCCTTCGCGCTCCACGGTGACTTCCATCGTCAGCTGCGCGCCGCCGTCGATCGGCTCGTAGCCCTTGAGCACGAAGTGCGCCCGCACGCGGCTGTCACACGGCACCGGCGACGTGAAGCGCACCCGGTTCAGGCCGTAGTTGACGCCCATCTTCACGTCGGCGATGGCCATCGCCTTGTCCGCCAGCTCGGGGATCAGCGACAACGTGAGGAAACCGTGCGCGATGGTGGTGCCGAAGGGGCCGGCAGCGGCCTTCTCGCGGTCGACGTGGATCCACTGGTGGTCGCCGGTGGCCTGGGCGAAGAGGTCGATGCGCTGCTGGTCGATCAGCACCCAGTCGCTGGTGGCCAGGTGCTCGCCGATGCGTTGCTGCAGCGAGGTCAAGGTGGGGATCGTGATGGTCATGTCGTTCCAGAGGCGCCGCCTTCCGGGGCGGCCGAGGGAGAAGTGAGCTCGCCGGTGTCAGGTCTGCAGCCAGTCCAGGATGGGCTGCCATTGCTCGAGGTCGCGCTCGACACGGCCGGGCGCCACGTCCCACAGCGACAGGCCTCGCGCGGCCAGGTGAACGTAGTTCTGCGTGTCGCGCAGGTCGCCCACCAGCGGGAAAGGCAGGGTGGCGACGAATTCATGCAGGTGCTCGTTGGAATGCGTGTGCTCCTTCACCCGCATGCCCACCAGGCCGATCGCCACCTCGTCCGCCCGGCGGTGCGCGCGCAGCGCCTGCAGGAAGCCGTGCGTGGCCTGGATGTCGAAGAGGCTGGGCTGCATCGGCACCAGCAGCTTGTCGGCCAGCTTCATCACCTCGTCCAGCCGGTGGCCATGCAGGCCGGCCGGGGTGTCCAGCACCACGTGGGTGGTGCCCTTGGGCGGGCGGGCGATCTTCTTCGCGTCCACGTCCCAGCCGCGGATGGCCGGCAGCTGCGCCGGCCTCAAGCCCAGCCACTGGCGGGCGGACTGCTGCCGGTCCACGTCGCCCAGCATCACCGCATGCCCCTGGCGGGCCAGCCAGCCGGCGATGTTGGTGGACAACGTGCTCTTGCCGACGCCGCCCTTGGGATTGGCGACCACGATGACCGGCATGGGCTCCTCCTGGCGCTGCGCTTTTCGGAATGGCGGCAATGGTACGAGAGACGTGTGCGACCGCCGTCCCAGGTCGTCTTTGGTCAAACGCCGGGCGGTTTTCGGGATACTCGGCAGCCCATGCCGCGCGTCCTGCTGATCGTTGCCCACCCCGAACTCGAACACTCGCGCGCCAGCGCCAGCCTGGTGCAGGCGGCGCGCCGGCTGGCGCAAGACGGCCTAATCGTCGAAGTACGCGACATCTACGCGCTGTACCCCGACTACGTGGTGGACGCCGCCGCCGAACAGGCCGCGCTGGAGCGTGCCGAGCTGGTGGTGTGGGTGCACCCCATCCACTGGTACGGCATGCCGCCCCTGATGAAGCTGTGGCTGGACGAGGTGTTTGCCTTCGGCTGGGCCTACGGGCCGGGCGGCACGCGGCTGGCGGGGCGCGACCTGTGGCTGGTGACCTCCACCGGGGGCTCGGAACACTCGTACCGCTCCGACGGCTACAACCGCTACTTCTTCGATTCCTTCATGCCCCCCTACGACCAGACCGCCGCCCTGGCCGGCATGCGCTTCCTGCCGCCCTTCGTGCTGCACGGCGCCCACCGTGCCGACCAGGCCGCCATCGACGCGCATGCCCAGGTCTTCGCCGAACGGCTGCGCAGCTACCCCGACTGGCCGGAGCTGGAAGACCTGGACGCCTGCGAGCTGCGCACCGTGCCCGCCGACGAACGCCCCAGCGGCGATTGATCCGGGACCCCACGCATGGAACACGGCAACTGGCTGTCCAGCAGCCTCGTCTACCTGGCCGCAGCGGTGCTGGCGGTGCCCATCGCCCGGCTGCTGGGGCTGGGTTCGATCATCGGCTACCTGGCCGCCGGAATCGTCATCGGGCCCTGGGGGCTGAAGCTGGTGACCGATGCGCAGTCGATGCTGCACATCGCCGAATTCGGCGTGGTGCTGATGCTGTTCCTGGTGGGCCTGGAACTGGAGCCGCGGCGGCTGTGGGCCATGCGGCGGCCGATCTTCGGCTGGGGCAGCGTGCAGCTCTTCGGCAGCGCGGCGCTCATCAGCGCCGCCGGCGTGGCGCTGGGCGCGGACTGGCGGCTGGCGCTGGTGGCCGGGCTGGGGCTGGCGATGTCGTCCACCGCCATCGGCCTGGGCGTGCTGGCCGAGCGCAACCTGATGGCCACGCACGCCGGCCAGGGCGTGCTCTCGGTGGCGCTGCTGCAGGACATCGCGGCCATTCCCATCCTGGCGGTGATCCCGCTGCTGGTGGCCGGCGGCGCCGAGGACGACGGCAGCGCCGGCTGGATCGGCGCGGCCAAGGCCTTTGGCGTCATCGCGCTCATCATCTTCGGCGGCCGCCTGCTGCTGCGCCCCGCCCTGCGCTGGATCGCCGGCAGCAAGACGCCTGAGATCTTCACCGCCGCGGCACTGCTGCTGGTCGTCGCCACCGCGGCGCTGATGCAGGCGGTGGGCCTGTCGATGGCCCTCGGCGCGTTCCTGGCCGGCGTGCTGCTGGCCGAAAGCGAATACCGGCGCGAGCTGGAAACCGACCTCGAGCCCTTCAAGGGCCTGCTGCTGGGCCTCTTCTTCATCGCGGTGGGCATGAGCATCGACTTCGCGGTGATCGCGCAGTACCCGGGGCGCATCGCCGCGGTGGTGCTGGGCTTCCTGCTCATCAAGGCCGTGGTGCTGGCGCTGATGGCGCGCGCCATGCCGCTGCCGCTGGCCGAGCGGCCGGTGTTCGGCATCCTGCTGGCGCAGGGCGGCGAGTTCGGCTTCGTGGTGTTCCAGACCGCACAGCAAGGCGGCGTGATCAATGCCGGCGCGTCATCGTTCCTGGTGGCCGCCGTGGCCCTGTCGATGCTGCTGACACCGTTATTGCTCGTGGCCACCGACCGCTGGGTGACCCCGCGCCTGGCCGCGCGCCGCGACGGCCCGCAGCTGAAGGAGATCGACGTGCCGCAGCACGCGCCGGTCATCATCGCGGGCTTTGGCCGCTACGGTCAGACGATAGGCCGGCTGTTGAACGCCAACGGCCTGGAGGCCACGGTGCTGGAGCACGACGCCGACCAGGTGGAGGCCATCCGCCGCTTCGGCTGGAAGGTGTTCTATGGCGACGCCTCGCGCCTGGACCTGCTGCGCGTGGCCGGCGCCGAGCATGCCAAGGTGTTCGCCCTCGCCATCGACGACGTGGAGCAGAGCATCAACGTGGCCAAGCTGGTGCGCGAGCATTTCCCGCACCTGGCCATCGTGGCGCGCGCCCGCAACGTCACCCACTACTACCGGCTGCGCCAGCTGGGCGTGACGCTGATCGAGCGCGAGACGCTCGATTCGGCGCTGATGAGCGCCCGCAGCGTGCTGGAGCAGCTGGGCTGGCAGCCGCACACCGCGCGCCAGCAGGCCCTGCGTTTCCGGCGCCACAACGTGGAGCTGGTGGAACAGATGGCGCCGCACCTGGGCGACCAGCAGAAGCTCATCGCGCTGGCCAAGGCCGGCCGGCAGCAGTTGGAGACGCTGTGGGCGCAGGAGCGGGCCGACGCGGCGGCGCAGCGCAACCGCCATGGCTGGGTCGACCCGGCGCAGCGGGACGGCCAGCGCGCGGGCCGGCGCGACGAGCTGCGGGACGGCGGCGCGGGAGAGTGACCCGCGCGACCTGATCAGCGCAGCGCGTCCCACAGCAGCTTGCTGCCCGTCAGCAGCATGCCCAGGCTGAACAGCCGGTAGAACAGCGCCTGCGGAATCACCCGCACGATGCGCACGCCCAGCCACACGCCCAGCGGGGCCAGCGGCGCCAGCACCAGCGAGGTGCTCATGTTCGCCAGGTCGATCAGGCCAAGCGCCGCGTACGGGATCCACTTGCTCAGGTTCACCGCGGCGAAGAACACCGCCAGGGTCGCGGTGAAGCGGACCGGCGGCAGCTTCAGCGGCAGCAGGTAGAAGCCGATCGGCGGGCCGCCCGCATGCGCGACGAAGCTGGTGAAGCCCGACACGATGCCGACGGCGAAACCGAGCGCCTTGGGCGGCGGCGGCGCGTCGGCGCGCGGCGGAAACACCGTGCGGATGGCCAGGAACACCAGCGTGATGGCACCCACCAGCCCGGCCACGGTCTTTGGCTGCAAGAGGCCGAAGGACGCGGTGCCGATGACCGTGCCCAGCAGCCCCGCGGGCAGCAGCAGCTTCATCAGGCCGCGGTCGATCTCGCGCCACAGCGCCTTCAGGCCGAAGGCGTCCATGATCGCCAGCAGCGGCAGCATGATGGCCGCGGCCTGGGGCACCGGAATCGCCAACGCCATCAACGGCGTGGCCAGCGCGCCGAAGCCGGCGCCGAAGCCGCTCTTGCTGATGCCCATCAGCAGCACCGCGGGCACGGCGACGGCGTAGAAGCCAGGGTCGGTGATCACGAACAGTGGGCGGCGGCTGGGCCGTTCGGGGGTGGCTTGGCACCGGCTGGCGCAGCGGCGCGGGGACGCAGGCAGGCGCGGAGGGTCATGAGGGGCACGGCGCGCGAGCGCAGCGCGACGAAGCGGACAATTGTGGGATGTTCCAGCCTTCCCAACACGACGTGCGCCGCTTCTTCTGCGAGACGCACCGCAAGCAGCACGCCGGCGAGGTGCTGTCCCCCATCGAGACCCTGGCCGCCGGCTGGATCGATGAACACCCCGAGTACCACGCCGAGCTGGCCGACCTGGACGCGGCGCTGGCCGCCAGCTACACGGTGGAAGACGGCCGCACCAATCCCTTCCTGCACCTGGCCATGCACCTGTCGATCAGCGAGCAGTGCAGCATCGACCAGCCCTCGGGCATCCGCCAGGCCGTGGAGCTGCTGGCGGCCAAGCGCAATTCATTGCACGACGCGCAGCACGAGGCCATGGAGGCACTGGGCGAGATGATCTGGGAATCGCAGCGCAGCGGCCTGCCGCCGGACGGCCACGCCTACCTGGACAAAGTGCGCCGGCGCGCCACGCGCTGAAGGCCAACACAAACCCGGCGCGCGCCCGGCGCTGAACGACGAAGGCGGCCCGCGGGCCGCCTTTTTCACGGTCAGTTCAGGCCATCAGGATCACTTGGTGATCGTGACCCACTGCACCTCGAACCAGTTGTCCGCCCGGTGCACCACGTTCACGTTCGAACGCGCCGCCCAGGGGATCATCTGGCGGTGCAGCGGCAGCGTGTGCACGTTGTTCTTGTATTCCAGCAGCGCGGCCTTGACCATCTGCTCGCGCTTCTTCGGGTCGGTCTCCACGCTGGTGGCCGCGGCCATCGCGTCGAACTTGTCGTTCTTCGAGCGGCCGTAGTTGTAGAAGCCGATGCCCGAACCGTCGTTCAGGTTGTTGCGCAGCACCGGGGTCAGCGTGGGTTCTGCATCGGTCACGGCGCCGCCCCAGCCCAGCATGTACATGCTGGTGTCGAACTTCTCCAGCTTCGGGAAGTAGGTGGCGCGCGGCATGGCGTTGACCTTGACCTTGACCTTCAGCTGCGCCCACATCGAGGCCAGCGCGATGCAGATCTCCTCGTCGTTGATGTAGCGGTTGTTGGGGCAGTCCAGCGTCACCTCGAAGCCCTCGGGGTAGCCGGCCTCGGCCATCAGCTTCTTCGCCAGGTTCACGTCATAGGGGAAGCGCGCCTCGATCGCGGGGTCGTTGTAGGCCCCCAGCGGCGAAGGCGTGAGGCCACCGGTCGGCATGCTCTGGTTGTTCATCAGCTTGACCTTCATCGTCTCGATGTCGATCGCGTGATAGAGCGCTTGGCGGACCTTGATGTCCTTGAACGGGTTCTTGTTCTTCACGCTGCCGTGCAACAGCTCGTCGCGGTGCTGGTCCATGCCGATGAAGATGATGCGGTTCTCGGGACCGTCGATCACCTTGACCCCGGCGGTGCTGCGCAGGCGCTGCACGTCGCGTGGCGCGGGGTCGAGCACGAAGTCGATCTCGCCGGAGACCAATGCGGCCAGGCGCGTCGCGTCGTTGGCGATCTGCGTGTAGACGATCTCCTGCACGTTGCCTTCATGCTTGCCCCACCAGGCCGGGTTGCGCTTGTAGGTGGTCTTGATGCCCGGCGCGCGGCTGACCAGGATGTAGGGGCCGGTGCCGTTCGCATGCAGCGAGGCGTAGGTCTCTTCCTTGTTCTTGAAGTCCAGCGGCTTGGTGACCTTGTTCTTCTCGGACCACGACTTGCTCATGATCCACAGCGGCGAGGCCATGTGCTCCAGGAAGATCGGGTTCGGCTTGGAAAGGTGGAACTCGACCGTCAGGTCGTCGACCTTCTTCGGCGTGCCGACCGACTTGGCGTAGTTGTTGATCTGCGAGGTGGCGGACTGGCCGCGCTCGATCGAGAACACCACGTCGTCCGCGGTGAAGGGCGTGCCGTCGTGGAACTTGACGCCCGGCCGCAGCTTGAAGCGCCACACCAGCGGGCCGGTCTGCGCCCACTCGGTGGCCAGCGCGGGGACGATGTTCAGCTTCTTGTCCCGCGCCACCAGGCCCTCGTAGACCTGGCCGTTCATCATGTTCGTCATGGACTCGTTCTGCGAGTGCGGGTCCATGGTCTGCGGGTCGCCCTGGCTGGCCCAGCGCAAGGTCTGGGCCTGCACCAGGCCGGTGGCGAACAGGGCGGCGGCGAGCAGCCCGGCTGTGAAGGTGCGCTTCATGTTGTGGTCCCCGGGGAAAGCGAGCGCGCAGTGTAGGCACGGCGCATGAAGCGCCGGCTACGGAGAATCCCCGCGCACCGGGCCGCGCCCGGCGCGTTGAATCAGGCCTGCTCGGCCCGCGGCCACCGCGCCGTCAGCGCGCGCGGCGTGCGCGCTCGCCCGCCCACAGCGCATCCAGCTGCGGGAAATTCCAGCGCTCGGGCGATTCGCGCTCGATGATCTTGTCGCCGGCCGAGGGCTTGGACAGGTCGATCACCTGCGGCGTGATCGGCAGCCCCGACTTCACCGAGTAGAAGACCTTGACGAGTGGCGCAATCAGCGTCTGCGGGTTCTGGTCCACCACCACCGCCAGGCGCTGCGATTCCAGCCGCACCAGCGAACCCACCGGGTAGATGCCCAGGCTCTTCACGAAGGCGCGGAAGATGCCGTCGTCGAACTGGCCTTTCCACGAGGCCATGCGGGCGATGGACTCGGCCGGGTCCCAACCCGGCTTGTAGGGCCGGTTGGAGGTGATGGCGTCGTACACGTCGCACACCGCGCCCATGCGGGCCAGCGGCGTGATGGCATCGCCCCCCAGGCCATGCGGGTAGCCGCGGCCATCGGGCCGTTCATGGTGGTGCAGGCACACGTCCATGGCGCCGTCCGGTGCGCCCTTGGCCTCGCTCAGCATCTCGTGCCCGCGCACGGGGTGGGTGCGGATGATGGCGAATTCCTCGTCGGTCAGCTTGCCCGGCTTCAACAGGATGTCCTGCGGCATCTGCGCCTTGCCCAGGTCGTGCAGCAGGCCGGCCAGGCCGGCGGCGCGGCAGTGGTCGTCGTCCAGCCCAAGTTGCCGGCCCAGCGCCACCATCAGCGCGCACACCGCCACCGAATGCATGTAGGTGTAGTCGTCCTGCGTCTTCAAGCGCGCCAGGCTCACCAGCGCCCCGGGGTTGCGGAAGACGGATTGGGTGATGTCGTCCACCAGCGGCAGGCAGCGCTCGGTTTCCAGCACGCGCCCCAGGCGGGCCTCGTTGAACATCGAGCTCACCGCCTCGCGCGAGCGGTTGCAGATGGCGGCGGCTTCCGCCATCTCGGCGGCCAGGGTCTGCGTGGGGGTGCGTGGTGTGCGCGGCGGTTCGGCCGGCGCCGGCACGGGCCGCTCGGGACGCATCGGCACCGGCAGGCGGATGGTCGTCGGCGGTGGGTCTTCAGCCGCCGGCGGCGGCGCGATGTCGAGACCGCGCTGGGTGTTGATCCAGCACTCGCGCACCGGGCTGTCCAGCAGCTGCCGGATGACCTTCGGGTCGTCGATGACGAAGCGGCTGCGCCAGAACGGGTGGTCCAGCCAGGCGCCTTCCAGCGCGTGCAGGTGCATGCCCACGCGCAGTTGGCTCACAGGAATGCGTTTGAGGTGCTTGTCGCTCATGCCACCGGGGTCCTCGGTGGCATATCGGCCCGCGCGCACGGCCCTTGAGCGACAACGCCGTGCAGCGGACTTATTCCACTCGCACGGCGTATCGGCGGAGCGCTGGCGTGCAGGAACGCACGCAGGACATCAGCGGAAGCGCGATTCCTCGACCGTCTTGAGTTCGCCCGGCAGCGACTCCAGCCACTTGGCCACCTGCTTCAGCTCGGCGTTGGTGAAGGTGGGCTTGCGGCCACCGGCCGATTCCTGCACCACCTGGCTGCGCATGGTGGGGTTGGCGCGGCCGACGCGCGGGTTGCCGTCGGTCGCATAGGCCTTCAGCGCGTGGTAGAGGTAGTCGGCATGCTGGCCGGCCAGCTTGGGGTAGGCCGCGTCGATCGGGGCGCTGAAGCTGGCGCCGTGGCAGGCCACGCAGGCGGCCAGGCGGTCCTTCAGGGCGGCGGGCAGTTCCACCGCGGCGGTGGGCGACGTGGCGCCGGCCACCTTGCCGTTCTGTTCGTAGTAGGCCGCCAGGTCGGCGATGTCCTGCTCGGTCAACGTCTCGGCGATGGCGCGCATCGAGGGGTGCTTGCGCTCGCCCTTGGCATAGGCGTTGAGCGCCGCGCTGATGTACTTGGCGCCCTGGCCCGAGATCTTCGGCACCTTGTAGACCTCGGGGAAGCTGGCCTGGTAGCCGGTGAGGCCGTGGCAGCCGATGCACATGGCCGCCTTGGCCGCGCCCTTTGCGGGATCGCCCGCCTTGGCGTCCTGCGCCTGGGTTGCGGTGCTGGCACCGGCGAGAACCAACAACGAAGCAATCAGGGACAGGGCTTTGTTCATCGTGTCGCTCAGGTCTTGTGGGAGTCGCGGGCTTGATGCTCGCCTGCGGGCTTGGATGCCAGTGCGGGCTGTCGGGCTGTGATGCTGGGCCCTCCTCGGCGCAGCCGGCGATTATAGGGGGGCCACTTATACTGGCCCGCACCCCCTCCAGCCCCGCGCCAACGTCTCGCACACGCCGCGCCCGCCATGAAATTCCAAGGCTCCGACAACTACGTCGCCACGCAGGACCTCATGCTCGCGGTGAACGCCGCGATCACCCTCAAGCGCCCGCTGCTCGTCAAGGGCGAACCCGGCACCGGCAAGACGATGCTGGCCGAGGAGGTCGCCACCGCGCTCAACATGCCGCTCCTGCAGTGGCACATCAAGAGCACCACCAAGGCCCAGCAGGGCCTGTATGAATACGACGCGGTGAGCCGCCTGCGCGACAGCCAGCTGTCGGACATCGTCGGCTCCGAGCGCGTCAAGGACATCCACAACTACATCGTCAAGGGCGTGCTGTGGCAGGCCTTCACGTCGGAGCAGCCGGTGGCGCTCCTGATCGACGAGATCGACAAGGCCGACATCGAATT
>CBIHPZ010000069.1:0-10799 GCA_966211865.1 uncultured Aquabacterium sp. | reverse complement strand
GCCGACGGCGCCAGCAGCGGCCCGGCGACGACGGTGGAATTCGAGGACTGGGAAGCGGTGGCCAGCGCGCGCGAGGTGCATTTCCTGTGGCCCAACGGCGACCTGCTGGACGACCGCGCCGAGGGCTACATCGACGACTTCCACTTCCTCGCGCCCACCGGCAGCCTGGACACGCAGGTGCTTTACCTGACGATCACCGATGGCGTGGTGATTCCCTTCGCGGCGGCCGCGGTGCTGCTGAATCCCTGAACGGCGGCGCAGCGCTTACAGGGTGCGCGTGAGCGTGCCGGCCGCCGACCCTCAGGCGATGCGCATGGCCTTCAGCATCGGCAGGTCCCGTTCCGAGAAGACCCGCACCTGGTTGACCATCTCGGCCAGCATCTCCTCCGGCTTGTCCAACGCGCGGCCTTCCTTGACCAGGCGCTGGCCCAATCCCAGCAGCACGTCGTGCGCGAAGCGGGCCCAGTCTTCCGGCGCCTTCAACCCCTGCTGGCGCGCCACGAGGCACAGCTGCGCGATGCGGCCCACGCCCATGCCGCCGCCGGTCAGCGGGCTGGCCAGCTGGGTGATCTCGCTGTTGTCGCGGCTTCGCTGCAGCAGGTCTGCATTCAGGCGGTCTGCCGTGGCCCGCGCGGCGTCGGCCTGCGCATCGGACTGCGCCGGCCACACGTGCCCCATGCCGCACAGCACGATCAGGCTTTCCACGAGGCTGTGCAGCGGAATCTTCAGCTTGGGGTGGCGTTCCAGCTCCGCCAGGGTCCGGGGCTGGTGGTCGGCCAGCAGGTCCAGCAGCGGGTTGTAGACGGCCTGGTTCAGCGTGGCCTCGCCCGGGCCGGCGTTCACCTTGAGCGCGATGTTCGGCCGGTGCGTGGCCAGCACGAAGCGCTGCGCCCGCATCGCCTCGGTGCGCTGCAGCGGGGTCAGCTGGCGGGCGCCCTTCACCCAGTAGTCGCGGCGGAACTGCTGGTGCGTCATGAAGTCGCGCACCGATTCGCGGAAGTTGGCATCCGGGATGTCGCGCAGGAAGGCGTGCTGGCCTTCGGTGAGCTGCAGCTCCGTCACCTGCTCCAGCAGGTGGGCCGGACAGGCATAGCTCAGCTTCGCCGGCGCCAGCCACTCCACCATGGTCGCGAAGTGCATCGGGTGCCAGTCACGGTTGAAGTACTCGTGGGCCAGGTAGTGCGGGCTCTTGGCGCGCAGCTGCTTCAGCCGCTCGCCGATGTGCGGGTTGGCAATGGCGTAGCCCGGCTGCTGCGCCAGCAGTTTCTCGGCGAAGCTCAAGGCCCCGTCGATGCGGCTGGCGATGCCGTGGCCTTCCGAGCCGATCAGCTCGGCATGCTGGGTCAGCAGGTGCCGCATCGGCGCGAACGAGGCCCAGCCGGGCAGGGTGTTGTAGCTGACGTAGAGCACCCCGCCCACCTTCAGCTTGCGCCGCACGAAGTCGACGATGCAGGCGCGGTTCTCGTCGCTGACCCAGCTCCAGATGCCGTGCATCGCGATGAAGTCGAAGTCCGGCAGGTCGCTGCGCTGCGCGAACTCGGCGAAGGACTCGTCGAACAGGCGCGCGCCGGTGCCGCCGGCCGTGGCCAGGTCCTGGGCGAAGGCGGCCTGCGCCGGGTTGAAGTCGGTGCCGCACCACTGCACCGTGCTGGCCGCGGCGTGCAGGTTGGTGCTCATGCCCTGGCCGAAGCCCAGCTCGCAGGCCGTGCGCACCTGCGGCGGCACCAGCCCGGCGCGCAGGAAGGACAGCTGCATGCGCAGCGGGTTCAGTTCGGGGTAGTAGCCGAAGGTGTAGCCGATGTCGGCGACGTATCCGGCGGTCCAGTCGTTCATGGGGCGTCCTTCGGGGCGGTGGGGCGGCGGGGCGCCGAGACGGCGCAGGGCCGGCAGTGTAGGACTGCCGCATCCCACGGGCGGCCGCTGCGTCGCATGGCCGCGCGGCGCCGGAGTTGCGGCAGACTGCCGGCGTTTGCCCGCGAGGCCGCCGGGATCGTGCAGTTCCTGTCCGGCGCCACCCGCGCGGAGCGCGAAGGAAATCTGTGAGTTACGCCGTCAAGGAAATCTTCTACACGCTGCAGGGCGAAGGGCTGAATGCCGGCCGCCCGGCTGTCTTCTGCCGCTTCGCCGGCTGCAACCTGTGGTCGGGCCGCGAGGCCGACCGCGACACCGCCGTCTGCCGTTTCTGCGACACCGATTTCGTCGGCACCGACGGCACGCTGGGCGGCAAGTTCGCCGATGCGGCCGCCCTGGCGGCGCAAGTGGCCGGCTGCTGGCCGCACGCCGCGCGCGACCACCGCTTCGTGGTGCTGACCGGCGGCGAACCGCTGCTGCAGGTGGACGCGCCGCTGATCGACGCGCTGCATGACCAGGGCTTCACGATCGCCGTGGAGACCAACGGCAGCATCGCGGCGCCGGCGGGCATCGACTGGGTCTGCGTCAGTCCCAAGGCCGGCGCGCCGCTGGCGCAACTGCAGGGCGACGAGCTGAAGCTGGTGTTCCCGCAGGACGGCCTGCTGCCCGAGGCCGTGGCGCAGCTGCCCTTCCGCCATTTCCTGCTGCAGCCCATGGACGGCCCACGCGCGGCCGAGAACACCGCGGCGGCGATGGCGTATTGCCGGACCCACCCGCAGTGGCGCCTGTCGGTGCAGCTGCACAAGGTGCTGGGCATCCGATAACGCACGAAAGACATGGCCGATTCGCTGCAGGACCTTGCCCGGGCGCTGGACCAGTTCGCCGCCGCGCGCGACTGGCAGCAGTTCCATTCGCCGAAGAACCTGGCCTCGGCGCTGATCGTGGAGGCGGCCGAGCTGCTGGAACATTTCCAGTGGGCCACCGAGCAGCAGAGCCGCGAGCTGTCGGCCGAGCAGCGCGCGGCGGTGGGCGCGGAGATGGCCGACGTGCTGCTGTACCTGGTGCAGCTGGGCAATGCGCTGGGCATCGACCCGGTGGCGGCGGCCCAGGCCAAGCTGCAGCTCAACGAATCGCGCTTTCCCGCGGCGCAGTTCCGCGGCCGCACCGGGAAAGACGGCCCGGCGTGACGGTGCCCGCGGCCAGGGCCGCCATCGCGCCGTCCAGCGTGGGGTGGCGGTAGCGGTAGCCGGTGCCGCGCGCCACGCCGGGCAGCGCGTTCTGGCCGTCCAGCAGCAGCGTGCTCATCTCGCCCGCGGCCCAGCGCAGCGGCGCGGCCGGCAGGCGCAGGTGGACATGACGTCCGAATGACGCGGCCATGCTGCGCGCGAAGCGGGCCTGCGGCGGGATGTCGGGCGCCACCACGTTCATCGCGCCCGACAGGCGCGGGTGCGCCAGCGCATGGCGGATGAGGCCCACGGCGTCGTCCAGGTGCACCCACGGAGCCGCCTGCCGGCCGCTGCCCAGGACCGAGCCCAGGCCCAGCCGCGCGGCCAGCGCCTGCATCGGGTACGCGCCGCCGCCCTGGCCCAGCACCACGCCGAAACGCAGCCGCACCACGCGCACGCCCAGTGCCTCGGCGCGGCGGGCTTCATGCTCGATGGCCACGCACAGGTCGGACTGGAACTGGCCGGGCCGCGGCGGCGAGGATTCGTCGCAGGGCTCGAAGGGCGCGCCGGCGGGCGACGCGCCGTAGTAGCCCACGGCGGAGGCGCTGGCCAACACGCGCGGCAGCTGCTGCAGCCGGCGCATCAGCGCCACCAAGGCGGCCGTGGTGCCCACGCGGCTGTCCAGCAGGGTGCGGCGCCTTGCCGCGGTCCAGGGCTGGCCCAGCACGCGGGCGCCGGCCAGGTTGACGATGGCGTCGATGCGGGTTTCCGGCGGGATCGCGTCCAGGCTTTCGACCACCCACACCGCCGGCCCCAGCAGCGCCCGGGCCGGGCGCGCGTCACGCGACCAGGCGATCACGCGGCGGCCGTCGCGCAGCAGGTCCGCCACCAGCGCGCGGCCGACGAAGCCGGTGGCGCCGGTGACCAGCACGGCCGGGGCGGCGGTGTGCGCAAGGGCGGCGTTCGCACCCGCTGGCGCCGCGGCCGTGCGGGTGTGGCTCGACCAGGCGGCCGGCGCGATGGCCGTCAGCCCGTCTGTCGCGGCAGCCAAGGCCGGGCCGTGCGCAGGGGCGGACGCCGGGGCCGATGCGGCGGTGGACACAGGGCCGGACGCAGCGGCAGATGCAAGCCCTGGCCGACGACCCAGGCGCCGCACCGCGATCGCATTGCGCAGGCTCCACATCGCCACGCCGATGCCATAGATGCTGAGCCACCACGACATCGCGCCATGCCAGGTGCGGGCCAGCGCGGTCGGCTGCTGCCACCACTGCAGCAGCAGCGGCGCCAGCAGGCCCAGCAGCAGGCCGTAGCTGATGCTCAGCACCGTGTGCAGCGCGCGTTCCAGCGGCGGCAGGCGGCGCGTTCGGTCTTCTTCCAGGAAGTCGGACACGGTGATGAAGAGCTCCGCCACCAGCAGCGTGGCGAGCAGCGCGGCCCACAGGCCGTGCCATTCGGCCCAGGCCAGGCCCAGGAAGATGACGGCGTAGATGGCCTCGCGCGCGGCGTGCAGGGCCAGCTCGCGGCGGGCACCGGTGCGCTGCGGCAAGGCGGCTTGCAGCTCGTGGTGCCACAGGTTGTCGAAGGCGCCCAGCAGCGCCTGGAAACTCAGGAGCGCAAAGATGATGGTCATGGCAGGGTTCCCCTTGTCGAGCTTATTCGGGATCGGCGAACACGCCGGTCTGTTGGAAGGTCTGGCCCCACAGCGGGTGGGTCATCGTCAGGGTGAAGCGAAAGAGACCCTGCCCCAGGTCGCGGTGGCTGACGCGGCACACGCCGGGGGTCAGCAGCGCCGGCACCGGCAGGCGCCAGCGGCCTAACGCCAGAAAGTAGCGGCTGCTTTCGAACACCAGGGCGCCGTCGTCCTCGAAGACCCGCAGCGCCATGCTCAGGCCGCCGTCGGTGCGCTCGCGCAGCGTCACGCCGTCGGTGTCCATCTCCTTGGTCGAGCGCACGATGCGTTCCGGCGCGACGCCACCTTCGCCGGCGGCGCGCTGGAAGCGGCGTTCCCACACCACGCCGCCGCGGCCGTTGCCGCGCACCTGCACGGTGGTGGGCACCTGCAGCGCGCGGCGGCCGGTGAGCGGGCCGCCGAACAGCGCGCCCAGCAGCGCCATCACCCGGCCCAGGCGCGAACACGCGAGGTCCATGTGGCCGCGGTAGGCCGTGTCCGCATGTGCCGCGGCGAAGCGGCGCTGCACGGCGGCCGGCAGCCGCGACCAGCCTTCGGCACCCACCAGCGCGGCCAGGTCCAGCGGGGCGGTGGCCGTGGGCGCCGCGGGTGCGGGGGCGCCGGCGGGGGCGGGGCGGCGGATCGTCGGGACCGTCTTCAGGGCAAACATCGCGTCGGGCTCGTCGGGTGGGGATGACGGCGTCATCGCGAAAAGCGGGCCAGGGACAGCGGGCGACGCAAGTGGTTGATTCCATTGGGATTTGTCCCTTGACCTGCATACTTCGTTTACAGTCCGCCAACCCCTGGTCGTCTACTTCGTTGACACCCCCAACCGCCTGCCTCGATGCTGATCCGCGCCGCCCTGGGCTTCGCCCTGTTCCAGACCCTGGCGCTCGCCGGCGTGCTGCTGTGGTGGGCCGACCGGGTGGCGGGCGCGCGGCTGCTGGCGGCTTTCCTGACCGGCATCGCGGTCTGGATCGCGGGCAATGAATGGCCGAACTGGTTCGGCCCCGCCACCGAATCGGTGGCCATCGCCTTGGTGGCCACGGCACCGCTGACGTCCTCGTTCTTCTTCCACTTCTGCGTCGTCTTCAGCCGTGCCGCGGTCGGGCGCTGGCTCGTGATAGCGGCTTATGTGCTCGGCGCCAGCGGCACGCTGCTGGCCGAGCTGGTGGTGCCGGGCCACCTCGAATGGCAGCGCCACGTCGGCTGGATCGCGCATGCCAACGCGGTGGGCTGGACCGCCAGCATGGCCTGGGTGCTGCTGGGCATCGGCGGCATCGCGGTGCTGCTGCGGGCACTCGCCAAAGCGGTCGTGCGGGCGCAGCGGCCCGCACGCAGCCAGCTGGCGGCGGTCACCGCGTCCTGCCTGTGGGGCTTGCTGTGCCTGGCCGGCTACGGCATCGCCGTGCTGGACCTGCCGCTGTACCCCTTCCCGCTGCTGCTGCTGCCGTTCTACCCGGTGATCCTGGTCTACGGCATCCTGCGCTACGGCGTCTTCGTCGCCAACGCCTGGGCGCGGCGCGCGCTGGCCTGGACGCTGCTGCTGGCGCTGGGCGCGGCCATCGTCGCGCTGACGCCGCTGCTGCCCATCGAATCGCGCTGGATCGGCGGCATCGCGGTGGCGGTGAGCTGCCTGGCGCTGAACGGCCCGGTGCGCCGCTTCGCCGAGCGGCTGGTGTACCCGGGCGGCGAGGTGACGGTGGCGGACCTGGCGGCGTGGCGGCAGTCACTGCAGCAGGCCGAAACGCCCGAGGCGCTGGCACGGCAGGCCGCCGCGCTGCTGGGCCAGCGCATCGGTGCGCCGGTGGAGGTGGTGGTGGGTGGGGTCGCGTCCCCTAACGCCGAATCGGCGCGTCTTCTGTGCGTGCGCGCCGACGACGGCTGGCACAGCACGCTGCACGGCTGGGACGCCGCGCCGCCCGGCCCGCGCCAGGTGGCCGAGCTGTTCGGCAGCGTGGTGGCCGAGGCCGCGGCGCGCGTCGAGCAGGCGCAGCAGATCGCCGCGCGCGAGCGCGAACGCCAGCTGCAGGCCCGCCTGGCCGAGCTGGGCTCGCTGGCCGCCACCGTCGCGCACGACATCCGCAACCCGCTCAACATCATCTCGATGGCCGTGGCCACCGCGCCGGCCGAGACGCGGCGCGAGGTGGCCGACCAGGTGGCCCGCATCTCGCACCTGACGCGCGACCTGCTGGACTACGCCAAGCCCTGGAAGCTGGCCCCGGCGCGCGTCGACTTGGCAGCACACGTGCGCGCCGCGGCCCTGCGTTGGCCTGGCGTCACGGTGGGGCCGGGGCTGGAGGGCGTGCTCGAGGTCGATGCCGATCTGCGCCGCGTCGACCAGGCGCTGACCAACCTGTTCGAGAACGCGCGCATCGCCGGCAGCGGTGAGGCGGGCGCGGCGGCGGCGACGATCCACATCGATGCCGACCGTGGCGCAGGTGTCGTGCGCCTGCACGTCTGCGACGACGGCCCCGGCGTGCCGGAAGAGATCCGCGCGCGCCTCTTCGAACCCTTCGCGTCGCGCAGCCCCGGCGGCACCGGCCTGGGCCTCGCCATCGTCGCGCGCATCATGGCCGCGCACGGCGGCTCGGTGGCCCTGACCGAGCGGCCGCCGTGGCGCACCTGCTTCAGCCTGAGTTTCCCTGCGCCTGCACCATGAGCACAGACAGCCCCACCGGCACCCCAAGCGCCATCGCGAACGAGACCGGCCGCGTGCTGCTCGTCGACGACGAGCCCGCCTTCCAGCGCCTCGGCGGCAACTTCCTGCGCAGCCTGGGCCACGCGGTGGACATCGCCGGCGACGGCGCGCAGGCGCTGGAGGCCTTCGAACGCCAGCGGCCCGAGCTGGTGCTGCTGGACCTGGCGATGCCGCCGCACATGGACCCCGAGCAGGGCCTGGCGCTGATCCCGCGCTTTGCCCGCGTGCCGGTGGTGGTGCTGACCGGCCATGGCGAGCATGAACTGGCGCTGCGCGCGACCGAGCTGGGCGCCTGGGATTTCCTGACGAAGCCGATCGACCCCGACATGCTGCGCTTCGTCGTCGCGCGGGCGTTGCGCAAGGCGCGGCTGGATGGTGAACTGGCGCTGCTGCGTGCCACCCAATCCACCGACGACCTGGGCCTCGTCGGACAGTCCGCCGCCATGGCGCAGCTGCGGGCCATGGTGCGGCGCGTGGCGCAGACGCAGGTCAGCGTGCTGGTGCTGGGCCCCACTGGCACGGGCAAGGAACTGGTGGCGCGCGCGCTTCATGCCTGCAGCACGCGCAGCCAGGGGCCTTTCGTCGCCATCCACTGCGGCGCGCTGTCGGCCGAGCTGCTGGAGTCCGAACTCTTCGGCCACCTGAAGGGCAGCTTCACCGGCGCCTACCGCGACCAGCCCGGCCTGGTGGAGGCCGCGCACGGCGGCACGCTGTTCCTGGACGAGGTGGGCGAGATGCCGCTGCCGATGCAGGTCAAGCTGCTGCGTTTCCTGCAGGAGGGCACCTTCGTGCCGGTGGGCGGCCGCGTGCAGAAGCGGGCCGAGACGCGGGTGGTGGCTGCGACGCACCGCGACCTGGAGGCCATGGTCAAGGAAGGCAGCTTCCGGGAAGACCTTTTCTATCGCCTGAAAGGCGTGGTGCTGCGCACGCCGGCGCTGGCCGAGCGCTCGGCCGACGTGCCGCTGCTGGCCGCGCGCTTCCTGCACCGCATCGCGCCGCGCGCGGGCCTGTCCGGCGGCGCGCTGGCCTGGCTGGCCGCGCGCGACTGGCCCGGCAACGTGCGGGAGCTCAAGGCCGTCATCGAGTCCGCCGCCGCGCTGCTGCCGCCCGAGCAGCGCGAGGTCGATTCCGACCTGCTGCGCCTGGCCAGCGGCGATCCGCTGGAGGACATGCGCCCAGCCGCGGTGCCGGCGTCCGCCGAATCGGTGGGTGCCTTGGATGCCGCCGTGGCGGAACTGGAGCGCCGCCTGGTGCGCGACGCGATGACCGCGGCCGATGGCAACCAATCGGAAGCGGCGCGCCGCCTGGGCATCTCGCGCGTGGGGCTCATCAAGAAGCTGACGCGGCTGGGTTTGCGCTAACGGATAAAAAAAGCGGCAGGAATCGAGATTCCTGCCGCTGTGGCTGCTGCTGCGCTGCGCCGCTGCCGCTGCGCCCCCAGCGCGAGAAGGTCACAGCTGGTTCAACACCGTGTCGGCCAGCAGGCGGTCGAGCGGTGCCAGGTTGGGCTTGGCTGTCGCCGGTTGCGCTTCGTGCAAGCGGGCGAGCGATTCCCTGACGAAGGCGTTCAGCCTCGGCCGCGCCGGCAGCCATTCCTGCTCGCCGGCCTGGCGCTTCTGCACCAGCAGTTCGTCGATGTCGCGACGCACGTCCGCATCCGTGACCATCGCCTCCACCAATTGCTCGAAGGGCATCGGTGGCGCGTCTTCGCGTTGCAGCACCCACTGTGCCGCCAGCAGCGGCCGCAGCACGTACAGGTACTTCTTCGCGCGCACCACATCGCCCTGGAGGTATTCGCGCTGGTTGCCGCGCGCCATCGAGAAGTAGTGGTGGAAGGAACGCACCGGCTGGTATACGGCGGCCGCCGCTTCACGCAGACGCTGCATGAAGGCGTCGTCCTGCCGGTACACCACCGGCGAGCTGAGCCATTCGACCAGCGTGGCATTGCCCTTGGCCAGCAGCTCCAGCGCCTTGCGCAGGTCCCAGCCGTTGACGTCGAACACGGGGCCCGGCACTTCCTCGATCACGTCGCGCAGCGGCGACACACGCAGGTAGTCGCGCGCGGGGCGCACGAAGAGGAAGCGGGCGTCGTAGTCCGAATCCGGTGACGCGAAGCCCCAGCCGCGGCTGCCCGATTCGCAGGCGTACAACACGCGCACGCCATGCGCCGTCTCGACCGCCTGCAGCTTGCGCAGCACTTCTTCCCGAACAGCGGGGTCGATGGGGTGCGCGGCCTGGCTGGCGTGCATGAACCGATCGTCTGGCATGGCGGGCTCCCTGGATGCTTGTTGTTGGAGGGTGTCCGGTGACGGGTTCCGGCGCCGCCCTATCGTTGCGGCCGATTTCCACCAACGCCCGACCCGGCTGGGGGCTGGAGCGATGGCTTCTGGACTGGTGCTTGAAGGTGTCCGGTGACGGGTTCCGGTGCCGCCCTATCGTTGCGGCCGATTTCCGCCTCGGCCAGCCCGCGTTGGGGCTGAAGCAGAGGCTTCTTGAACAGTGACCGGCGCTGCCGTGTGCAGCCTGGTCGAAAGGGTCTCATCGCGGTTGTGCTTCAGCGCGAGCGCGGCATCGTCGGCCGCCCAGCGCTTCAATCCCGCTGCACGGTGCGGGCGTCCCCGCAGCGCACATCCCGGCCGTTCCCTGCGCTTCTAGGGAACGCATGCTTGGCCGTTGTGCCGAAGCACACCCGCCATGAGACGCATGGAAGAAAAAATGAAAAGGCCCGGATCCTTGCGGATTCCGGGCCTCGACGCTGAGGTCGAAGGAGGGAGCGCTTAAGCGCTGCCCGAGCCCGGATGCTTCCGATCCTCACCACCGCGTGCATGCACACCCCCTGCGACGGCGATGGCACCACAACCTTGGAGGGCGGATGCGCGTGGATCGATGTGGCCTGCTGCAATCACGACGCTCTCCTTGAAGGTTAGGTTGATCGGGCGCTGCGGTGAATCACTCAAGGAGGTCACTGCAGCGAAGGTGCGGACTGTAAAGAGTCTTCACGCCCGCGTCAAGCGGGTGCGACAATCTTTTGCTCTTGCCCGCGCAACATGCGCCTTCCCACACCTTCGAACGTGCCGGACAACATCACCGTCAACCGCCGCGGCAACGCCGTCAGCCTGTTCCAGCGCTTTGCCGAAGAGCGCATGCGCGCCGGCGAGCCGCCCAAGGGCCTGGAGCAGGCCTTCGCGCAGCAGCTGCAGATCAGCCCCAGCATGTGGAGCCAGATCAAGAGCAGCCGGCCCATCGGCGACAAGCTGGCGCGCCAGATCGAGGTGGCTTGCGGCACCCCGCCCGGCTGGCTGGACGAAGCGCATGCGCCGCAGGGCCCGAGCCCGGCCGAAGAGCAGTTCCTGGCGTTGGCGCTGAAGGCCTGGCGGGCCACCAATGCCGAGGGGCGCAAGCGGCTGAAGCA